>JAMPXR010000100.1 GCA_023701085.1 Ramlibacter sp.
ATCAGGCGGCGTCCCGAGGTCTGCTCGATCGCGTCCAGGACTTCCCGCCGCGTGCCTTCGGGGCCGCCTTCGACGAGTGTCTGGCCTTCGTTCAAGCCTCCCGCCAGCAGGCCGGGGAAACTCTTGCCCGCGTCGCGCAGGCTGGGCGGAGTCAACCTGTCGTGCCAGTTGAAGATTTCCACGGGGTAATCGGCCAGCAGCTCCAGCATCAGGTCCGTGCCGTGCGCATGGAGCATGTTGATCCGGCCGGCGCCCTGCAGGGCGCGCAGCACGCGAAGGTCGTAGTAACGGCCGAAGCGCATGTACTCGGCTTCCGTCAGGATCCGGTGCGATGCGAGCTGCGTCGCCAGGAAAACGCCGTGCGCGCCGCATTCGAACGCATCCAGGGCGAACCGTATCGTCACGTCGGTAATCGTCTCCAGCGCGCCGGCGACGAGCTCGGGATGGCGCCGCAGGTCGGCGATGAGCCGTTCTCCCCCCAGCTTCCGGGCGGTGGTCAGGGGGCTGAAGACCGTCTGCAGGATGGGAACGCTGCCGTCCAGCTCCTTGGCGGCGATGGCCAGCGCCTCGTTCTGCTGGCCGTAGCTTCCAGCGCGCACGTCGAGGCGCGCCAGCGCCCAGTCTTCGACCCGGGCGATGCCGGGCTGCACCACTTCACGCGCGCCATTCAAGCCGCCCCGGTACGCGCTCACCGCGCCCCAGTCTTCCACGCCGTAGGTGCCCGAAGGCATGAACTTGACCAGGTCGAAATCCCAGCGGCGCTGCCACTCGACCATGTGGCGGGCCAATGTCCGCGGGTCCTGATCGTCCTCGGGGAAATGCCGCCAGAGCGAAATCGGTATGCGGTCGCATTTCTCGCCCTGGATGGCTGCGCCCAATCGTTGCCAGTGGTTCATGCCTGCGTTCCTGTCGATGCAGCGCGGGGCTGCGTAGCTGCGGATCCTGCGATTGTTCGGCGCGGCGCCCGCCGGGACAAACGGGATGATGCAAAGGCAGCCTTTGCTTCTGACAAAACCGGGGCGGCGCGCCCGTCCTGCGCCCGGTGGCCGCACAAGGTCCGCACCAGGGCGCGCACATGGTCCGATTGCAGGGACTCGTCCTTGCGGCAGCAGACCTGCAGTTCGCGCATGGCCCAGGGCTCCAGCAGCGTCAGCACCTTGAGACCCTCGCGGGCCGGCCGGGGGATGACCGAGCGCGGCACGATGGCAATGCCCGCGCCCGAGCGCACCAGCGACACCACCGCGCCGAACGAAGCGACCTGGATGCGCACGTCCATGTGGTGCGACAGCGCCGACGCCTTGCCGGCCAGGAAGGTGTGGATCGCGGTGCCGCTGTGCAGCGAGACGAAAGGCTGCGACAGGCAATCCACGAAGTGCATGCCCTTGCGGTGCCCCAGCCGGGTGCCCATGGGCGCAAGAACGACGAGCTCGTCCTGCCGATAGTGGCGAAACGTCAGGTCGGGATGCTCATCGGCCCATGTCACGATGCCGAGATCGGCGCGGCCCTCGGCCACGGCGGTGATGATCTCGCGGCTGACCCGCTCTTCGAGGTGGACGCGCACGGAAGGCCGTTCCTGGAGGAACAGCGCCAGGTCGGCCGGCAGATAGGACGTCACGGCGGTGCTGTTGGCCAGCAGCGTGACATGTCCCTTCACCCCGCGGGCGTAGGGCGCGAGGTCCGCGTGCATCTGTTCCAGTTCCGCCAGGCAGCGCCTGCAGTGCTCCAGCATCACCTGGCCCGCGCGGGTCAGGGACACGCCGCGCGGCTGGCGGTCGAACAGCTCCACGCCCAGCGTTTCCTCCAGGTGCTTGATGCGAAGGCTGGCGGACGAGGGCGCGAGAAAACAGGCCGCGGCGCCCCGCGACACATTGCCCGCATCCGCGACGGCCACGAACAGCCGGATGTCGGTGAGGCTGTAGCGCATGGATTTTGCCTTTTGCAAACGGTCCCTTCTAAAGATCTCGCTGGCGCGGCCGGCCCGCAGCTGGGACACTGGGCCGTTCTCGCAAACCACTCCTTGATCATGTCACAGCCGCGCGCCATCGCCACGCACGACGCTCCCGCCGCCATCGGGCCGTATTCCCAGGGCATTGTCGTGGGACCGCTTCTCTTCGCCTCGGGCCAACTGCCGCTCGATGCCGCCGGAACGTCCATGCCCGCCGGCATCGAGGAACAGACACGAACGGTGCTCGCCAACCTGGACGCGGTGGCACGGGCCGCGGGCTCCGCGCTCGCGCGCGCCGTGAAACTGACCGTCTATCTTACCGACCTGGCGAACTTCCCCAAGGTGAACGAGGTCATGTCGGCCACGCTGTCCAAGCCGTTTCCGGCCCGGGCCACCATCGGCGTGGCCGCGCTGCCGCGCGGGGCCATGATCGAGATCGAAGGCGTGTTCATGACCGAAGGCGACGATGGACAACACTGAACGCGGCACCCGCGGCTGGGTCTCGCAGGCCGTGCGCCGCATCGAGCGCGATTTCCAGCGCTCGGCGGACACGCACCTGATGCCGCTCGAACTGCCGGGGTTTCCGGGGATCGCCTTCTACATCAAGGACGAATCCACCCATCCGACGGGCAGCCTGAAGCATCGGCTCGCCCGCTCGCTGTTCCTCTACGCGCTGTGCAACGGCTGGATCCGGCAGGGCACGACGATCGTCGAGGCCTCTTCGGGAAGCACCGCCGTGTCCGAGGCGTACTTCGCACGCATGCTCGGGCTCCCCTTCGTGGCGGTGGTACCGCGTTCCACCTCGTCCGCGAAGGTCGCACTGATCGAGTTCTATGGCGGGCGCTGCCACTATGTCGAAAGCGCCGACCAGGTGTATGAGGAGGCCCAGCGGCTCGCGCGCGAATGTAAGGGCCACTACATGGACCAGTTCACCTATGCCGAGCGCGCGACGGACTGGCGCGGCAACAACAATATCGCGCAATCCATCTTCGAGCAGATGGGCAGCGAGCCCCACCCGGTCCCGGCGTGGATCGTCCTGGGCGCGGGCACCGGCGGAACCTCGGCGACGATCGGGCGCTACATCCGCTACAACGGGCATGCGACGCAGCTGTGCGTGGTGGACCCGGAGAACTCGGTGTTCGTCGACTACTACGCCGGCCGCGACCCCGGCGTGACCGCAGCGGGCAGCAGCGGCGTGGAGGGGATCGGACGCCCGCGCGTCGAGCCTTCCTTCATTCCCGACGTGATCGACCGGATGCTGCGCGTTCCCACCGCGTATTCCTATGCGGCGATGCGGCTGCTGGCCACGTTGACGGGGCGGCGCTTCGGCGGCTCCACCGGCACGGATTTCCATGGCGCGCTGCAACTCGCCTGCGAAATGAAGGCGAAGGCGCAGACGGGGTCCATCGTCATGCTCGCCTGCGACTCGGGCGAGCGTTACCTCGACACCTATTACGACGACGAATGGATGAAGGCCAACGGCCATGACCTCAGGGCTGCGATGGCCGCGCTGCAGGCCGTGTGCCGCACGGGGGTCTGGGTCCACGGCTCGGCCGAGGGTGCGAGCAGGGACGAAGCGGGCGCGGCCAAGGGGAAGGAGCCGCGCTCAGCGGCGCCCGCGATGAATGGCGCAAGTTCGTGGTCCTATGCCGGGACCTGAGGCGGTCCAGACAGGCCGCGCCCGTCACCCATCGGGGCAATCGCCAATTCAATCAACCCAGCAGCGGCGGCCACGAAACCCGCGCGAAGCGCGATCTGCGGTGGCTTATTGCGCCCGTGGCTGGTGCAGCCAGACGGAATAGTCCTTGTCGGTGCTGAGTACCCACAGTGCCAGCACGGCGACCACCACGCCGCTCACAACCATGGAGACGGTAGCGTCCCGCAGCGCGCTGAACCCCAGCACCCACGGTGAGATGGCCAGCCAGACCCCCAAGGCCGTTTCCGTCCACTCTTCCCACGCCCGCGGAACGAAGATCGTTCCCAGCGCGGTGGCGACGAGCAGGACGCCGACGATCACGGCGTTCGACAAGGCGGTCATTTCGCCCTGGAAGCCCAAGATCCATGGCGAGGCGATCAGCCATACCCCCACCAACGCATTCACGGGGTCTTGCCAATGCTTGATCTGCTTCATGGTCTGCCTCCTATCGACGCTGGGAATCACATTTCTCAGCGGTAACTGTTTTGAGCGGCGCGCGCATATATTTGTTCCGCTTCGACAAGCGGGGGTTCGGCCACGTCCCGAGGCAAGGTGGCGGTGGCTGGGGACTGTCGGGATCAACGCCCGCGCCAGGGCGCTGGCGCGGCTCACGTCGGCAGTGGGGCGGCCGGCGACTTGCCACGCGGCCTGCTCAGTTGTCGCGCCCGTGCGGATGGGCGGCGGATGCCTGCGCCGAAGCGTCGACAGCCCGCGCTGGTCTGCGCGTCAATGCGCCGTCTTCTCGTTCGATGCGGCCTGCCCGTCGTCCTGCAGCGACCACAGGGCCAGCGTCAGGATCACCAGGCCGGCGACCACCGCGTTCACGCGGGCAGCCGGATGGCTGAATCCCAGGATCCAGGGCGACACCGCCAGCCACAGGCCCAGAGCGGTTTCAGTCCACTCCTCCCAGGCGCGTGGAACGAGGATCGCTCCAAGGGCGGTCGCAAGCAGCAGCACGCCGACGACGACGGCGTTCGCCAGTGCCGTGAACTCGCCCTGGAAGCCCAACACGAACGGCGAGATGATCAGCCAGCCTGCGATGGCCGCGTTGGTCCTGTCTTGCCAATGCTTCATGGTCAACCTCCTGACCGCCGGAAGGGGCGCCGGCGGCGCCCCTATCCCAGCACATAAATGCAATTTGGTTCAGCAGGAAAACCCTGATGTCGTCACGGGTAAACGATCGTCGCGCTTCTAACGAAAGAATTCGTTTCGACGATGGCAGACGGCTCAGTCGCTGTGGCCGGTGCCCAGGCTGGGTAGCGCGGCGCCCCCGCCCACCGAGAGCAGCCCGGCCTTGGTGTAAATGCCCAGCTTGTCGCGCGTGTCCACGATGTCGAGGTTGCGCATCGTGAGCTGGCCGATGCGGTCCTTCGGCGAGAACGGCGCGTTCTCCACCTTTTCCATCGACAGGCGCTCGGGCGCGTAGGTGAGGTTGGGGCTTTGCGTGTTCAGGACCGAGTAGTCGTTGCCGCGGCGCAGTTCCAGCGTGACCTCGCCGGTGACCGCGCGTGCCACCCAGCGCTGCGCGGTCTCGCGCAGCATGATGGCCTGCGGATCGAACCAGCGGCCCTGGTACAGCAGGCGGCCCAGGCGCCGGCCGTTGTCGCGGTACTGCTCGATCGTGTCCTCGTTGTGGATCCCGGTAATCAGGCGCTCATAGGCGATGAACAGCAGCGCCATGCCGGGGGCCTCGTAGATGCCGCGGCTCTTGGCTTCGATGATGCGGTTCTCGATCTGGTCGCTCATGCCCAGGCCGTGGCGCCCGCCGATGCGGTTGGCCTCGAGGATCAGCTCGACCGGGTCCGCGAAGGTCTTGCCGTTGAGGGCGACGGGCTGGCCCTCCTCGAAGCCGACCCGAACTTCCTCGGGCTTGACCGACACGTCATCGCGCCAGAACGCCACACCCATGATGGGATTGACGATCCGGATGCTGCTGCTGAGCTGCTCGAGGTCCTTGGCCTCGTGCGTGGCGCCCAGCATGTTCGAGTCGGTGGAATAAGCCTTCTCGGCCGACATCTTGTAGGCGAAGCCGGACTGCTGCATGAAGGCGGACATCTCCGCGCGTCCGCCGAGCTCGTCGATGAAAGCCTGGTCGAGCCAGGGCTTGTAGATCTTCAGGCCGGGATTGGTCAGCAGGCCGTAGCGATAGAAGCGCTCGATGTCGTTACCCTTGAAGGTGCTGCCGTCGCCCCAGATGTGGACGTCGTCTTCCTTCATGGCGGCCACCAGCATGGTCCCGGTCACGGCACGGCCCAGCGGCGTGGTGTTGAAGTAGGTCGCGCCCGCGGTGGAGATATGGAAGGCGCCGGACTGCAGGGCGGCGATGCCCTCGTGCGCGAGTTGCAGCCGGCAATCGACCAGCCGCGCTTTCTCGGCGCCGTACTGCAGCGCCTTGCGCGGAATCTCGTCGTAGTCCGGCTCGTCGGGCTGGCCCAGGTTGGCGGTGTAGGCGTAGGGAATCGCGCCCTTGCGCCGCATCCAGTGCAGCGCGGCGCTGGTGTCCAGGCCGCCGGAAAACGCGATGCCGACTTTCTGGCCGGCGGGAAGGTTCTCGAGGATGGTGCTCATGCTGGGGGGTGGGGCTAGGGGCTGGGGGCTGGGGAACGGCTGGGATTCGGGGGCTGGGAGCGGGCGCTGGGCGTCCCGCTGGATCTCCTGCCAAGGCGTCAGCCGAAGTGGCAGATGTAGTGGTAGGCCTGCGCCACCCGCACCTGGAAGCTCGAGTTGGCCGGAATGCTGAAGCGCTCGCCGGGTTCGCTCTTGTGCCACTGCGAACTGCCGGCGAGCTTGTATTCGCACGCGCCGGCCACGCATTCCATGATTTCCGGCGCGCCGGTGTTGAAGCTGAGTTCGGCGGGCAGCACCACGCCGACCGATTTCTTCGACCCATCGGGAAGGACGAGGCTGTGGCTGACGCATTTGCCGTCGAAGTACACGTTGGCCTGGGTGGAAATGCGGGCTGCGCTGAGGGTGTCGGTGGTCATGGTGGGTGTGGGCGCTTGCCGTGGCCCGCCCGGTGCAAAGCACGCAATTTTACAGGCGCGGCTGCGCGCGGCCTTGCCGCGTTCGCGCGGGTTTTCAGCTGGACGCGCCCCCGCCCAATGCGAGCTGCGAGGCGCTCGGTGCGAGGCGCTCAGCGCCAGCGATGGCTGTGCCGGGTATACCCGATGCCCAGCGAGATCCCGATCGGCGGGTAATAGGGCGAGTAGTACCGCGGATAAGCCGGGTAGGCCGGATAGGACGGGTAAGCGGCAGGATACGCAGGGTATGCGCCGGAGTCGGGCGTGGCGATGACGCGCGCCACCGGCTGTCCTGCGACGGGCGCCACGGGCGGCGCGACCACCACGCCGGAGCCGTCGTCGAAGGGCGCCTGCGCCTGCGGCGCCGGGGTGTCGTACGCCGGCGCGTGGCCGCTCATGGGAGTGACCTGCAGGCGGATGGTCGGACCCGGGTCGTAGGGCAGCTGCACGTTGTACTGCCTGCCGGCGTACTCGTAGACCACGCTGTAGCCCACGGTGCGGTTCTCGTAGCCGGTCTGGGTGGTGCAGTTGGGCACCGCCTGCGGGTAGCCGCGCGTTTCGACGCTGTCTCCCACCGCGGCGCCGGCAACGACGCCCAGCCCGGTGGCGGCCGCGCGGCCCATGCCGTGGCCTATGGTGTTGCCCAGCAGGCCACCGACGATCGCGCCGACGACCGCGCCGCCGCCCGTGCTGGGCGGCTGGACGTATTGCTGCGGGCCGCAGACCTGACGCGGCACCGCCACTTGCTGGACCACAGGGCTACTGGAGAGAACCCGGCCGATTTCCTGGGCGCCGGCAACCGAACCCAGCGCCGAGAGCAGGCCCATCGCGGACAACAGGATGGTCTTTTTCATGATGGCTCCTTGGCTTGTTCCCATGCTCAAAATTCTAGGCACAAGCACGGATTCGGCGCCCTTTTTAGGGTAAAGCGCCGGTAAATGTCGGGCTTTGTGCCGCTTTCAGCGGCCTGCGAGCAACGCCCACTGCGCGGCGTCGAACCCCACCGTGGTCTGGCCGCTCCATTCGACGACGGGCCGCTTGATCACGCTCGGCTGCGCCAGCATCAGCGCCTTCGCGCCGGCGGCGTCCCGCGCGGCTTCCTGAATGGTCGCCTCCAGCTTGCGCCACGAGGTGCCTTTGCGGTTCAGCAGCCTGTCGCAGCCCACCGCGGTGATCCATTCATCCAGCCGGTCGGCGGGCACGCCCTGCTTCTTGAAGTCGTGAAACTGGTGCGGCATGCCGCGTTCGGCCAGCCAGGCGCGCGCCTTCTTCACCGTGTCGCAGTTCGGGATTCCGTACAGGATGATGGCCATGCGCCATCATAGTGCTGGGACAATGCGGTCCTGATGAACACCCTGCAAGACTGGCTCTCGCACTGCGAGACGCTGCATCCCAAGACGATAGAGATGGGCCTGGAGCGCGTGCAGGCGGTCGCCGCGCGTATGGGCCTGCGCTTCGAGGGCACGGTGATCACCGTGGCCGGCACCAACGGCAAGGGCTCCACCTGCGCGATGCTGGAGGCGATCACGCTGCAGGCCGGATGGCGCACCGGC
>JAMPXR010000101.1 GCA_023701085.1 Ramlibacter sp.
CGACGCGCTGGTCTGCGCCAGCGAGACCCTCAGCTACAAAGGGGGCTTCAAGGACTACCTCCAGACCGGCGTGGCCGGCGTGGTCAGGCTCGCCCTGAGCTGGTGCGGCGGCCTGAGCGAAGCGCGCAAGATCGCCGGCATGGCCGACGCATGGCAGCTGCCGGTGGCGCCGCACGACTGCACCGGGCCGGTGGTGTGGGCCGCCTCGACGCACCTGTCTCTGCATGCGCCCAATGCATTGGTCCAGGAGAGCGTGCGCGCGTTCTACACGGGCTGGTACAAGGAGCTGGTGACGCAGCTGCCGCTGGTCAAGGACGGGATGATCACGCTCGGGGACCAGCCGGGCCTGGGCCTGGAGCTGCTGCCGGACCTGCACCGCCGGGCGGACGCCAGCGTGCGCGTGACGGCGGCTGACGGCGGGTCGAACCCGTAGGGAGCCCGCGGCAGTCGCGGCTGCCGCCGCGTCCCGTCAGCCGACGGGCAGGTACAGGGGGTAGAGCGCCTTCTCCTCGCGCTCGATGCGCTCGGCCAGCGCCCGGCCTATGGCCTGCAGCTCCTGGGCGAACGCCGCGCCTTTGAGAACCTCCTCGTCGACCGAATACTTGTCCACGAAGGAAGTGACCACCCGGGCGATCTGGTGCATCTCGTGCTGGAAATCGCGCGCGAGCTGGGCCGAGGCCGGGTCCGACGCCTCCATGGCATGCTTGACGTAGAGGTAAAAGCGCGTGTTCTCGACGATCAGATGGTCGGTGAAGCGGGAGCGAAAGCGCCTGAGCGACTCCATGCACCCGGAAAAGTCGAGGGCCCGGCACGCGCTATCGATGCCCTGGAAGATATGGACCAGGTCCTGGTGATCGTCCTTGAGCGAGTCGACCAGGGCGGGGTCGTAGCTCAGGGAATGGCCGGGGCGCAGCCGCGCCTCGCCGGTCGCGGCGGGCTGCGCCCTGGCGCCCGGGGACTCGCGCCGCGCGTCCTTCTTGCCCGCTCCAAACAGGGATTTCAGAATGCCCATCGTCGTCCACCTCCTTCTACCCAGTCCAGGCCTGGGGCCTGCTTTTCAGACGATGATGCGCGGGAGGCCGACGACGGACGAGCGGGTTTTCCCGAGAAAGGCGGCGCGATCAGGCAGCGCGCAACTGCCCTGACAGCAAGATGCGCCGGCCGCGGGCTTCGCGCACGCTTCGCAGCAGCGCCCGCGCCACCTGGTGCGCTTCGATCGGCAGGTAGTTGCCGGGGATGAGCGGGGCCAGCCATTTCGAGACCTTGAGGCCGATTTCCTCGCCGCGCCGCACGGGCTGGCCCAGCGCTTCGCGGTCGCCCACCAGCAGCGAGGGCCGCGCGATGACGAGCGTGTCGTACCCGAGCGCCGAAAGCGCGTCTTCCATTTCGCCCTTGACGCGGTTGTAGAAGACGCTGGAGCGGGCATTCGCCCCCATCGCGCTGACCACGCCCAGCCGCGAGGTGCCCGCCGCTTTAGCGGCCCGCGCGACCGCGAGCACGGCGTCGAAATCGACGGCGCGGAATGCGTCCTGGCTGCCGGCCGCCTTGATCGTCGTGCCCAGCGCGATGAAGGCCTCGTCCACGCGCGGTAGCGCGGGCAAGGCCTTGAAGTCGACGCGGTGCTGCGTCAGCCTGGGATGCCCCGAGGGCAGTTCGCGGCGGGCCAGGGTGTGCACCGCCGCCACCGAATCATCGGCCAAAAGTCCTTGCAGGATATGCCGCCCCACGAGGCCCGTAGCCCCCGCCACCAGTGCGGTTCGGCCGGCCGCCGTTGCCGCGCCGCCCGCGCCCGGCCATGCTGTCGACGCTGGTGCGCAGGGGGTCGGGCTGGCCATTGTTGGTTCTCGGGGTGCTGGGGTCGCGTTGCACGAAGGGGCTGGCGTTATTGTGCGCGCCGTCGCGCGGCTGGGCCTCGCCGTCGAAGCGAGCCCGCGAGCCGCCGTTGCGGGGCGCCGCGGCGCCGTTGCGCGCGCTCTGTCCGCCGTTCGCGTGCCGGCCCTGCGACGGCGCGCCAGGGCGGGCGCCGCCGGAAGTGTCGCGCGCGCCGTTGCCTGACCCGTTGCGCGGGGCCTTCTCGCCCTTGTTGTCGCGGATGCGCTGCATCATCTCCTGGCGCGCGGCCTTCGCGGCAGCGGCCATGACCTCGCGGCTCGGCGGCTTGCCCAGCCCGCCCCACAGGGTCTGCCGGCCCATCGCGATCGGCTCGGCGCGCTCGCCGGGCTCCGGACCGAAGCCCTCGATCACCTGGGCGGGAATCTGGCGCTTGGTGAAGCGCTCGATCTCCTGCATGAAGCCTTCTTCGTCCAGGCACACCAGGCTCACGGCGGCGCCGTCGTTGCCGGCCCGGCCGGTGCGGCCGATGCGGTGCACATAGTCTTCCGGCACGTTCGGGATTTCATAGTTGACCACGTGCGGCAGGTCGTCGATGTCGATGCCGCGCGCGGCGATGTCGGTGGCCACCAGCGCGCGGATGTCGCCGCTCTTGAAGCCGGCCAGCGCCTGCGTGCGCGCCGACTGGCTCTTGTTGCCGTGCAGCGCCATCGCGTTGATGCCGTTCTTGCACAGGAATTCGGCCACGTTGTTCGCGCCGAACTTGGTGCGCGTGAACACCAGCACCTGGCTCCAGTCGTGCTCGCGGATGATGTGCGCCAGCAGCTGCTTCTTCTTGCCGCGGCCGACCGGGTGCGACACCTGCGTGATCCGCTGCACCGTGGAATTGCGCGGCGTGACCTGGATGCTCTGCGGGTTGCGCAGCAGCGTGTTCGCGAGGTCGCGGATGTCGTCGCTGAACGTGGCGGAGAACAGCAGCGACTGCTTCTCCTTCGGCAGCAGCGCCAGCACCTTGCGCACGTCGGGCAGGAAGCCCATATCGAGCATGCGGTCGGCTTCGTCGAGCACGAGGATCTCGACCGTCGACAGGTCGAGGTGGCCCTGCTGCTGCAGGTCCAGCAGGCGGCCCGGCGTGGCCACGAGGATGTCGACCCCGCGCTTGATCTTGTCGATCTGCGGGTTCATGCCGACGCCGCCGAAGATCACGGTGGAATCCAGCGGCAGGTACTTGCCGTAGGTTCGGATGGATTCCTCGACCTGCGCGGCGAGTTCACGCGTGGGCGTGAGCACGAGGGCGGCGACGCCGTCCTTGCCGAACTTGTTGGTCCTGCTCTTGCCGGTGACAAGCTTGTGCAGCATGGGCAGCGTGAAGGCGGCGGTCTTGCCGGTGCCAGTCTGGGCGCCGCCGAGGAGGTCGTGGCCGGCCAGCACGGCCGGAATGGCCTGGGCCTGGATGGGGGTGGGAGTTTCGTAGCCCTGCTCGCGCACGGCTTTCAGAATGGCGGGTGCCAGGTTCAGTTCGTCAAAAGTCATTCAATAGTGCGCCATCCATGGCGCTTGGGAATCGGCCTGTACGGTGCGACGCACCGAGCCAGTCAAAGGCAGATGAGGTTCAAGGATCGGGAGCCGGCGGCCCTGCGAGAAGGCCTGCTTCGTCCCCAGCATGATGCTGAGGCTGCGGGCAACTGGAGTCCGCAGCAGCGCATATTGTCGCATGATTGGCCGATGGCTGCCGAGCCGGTCCGCGTGGCCGGGCTCGAGACTGCCGCCGCGCGCCGCATTTTGTCTCCAAATTGCCGCACCGTTACGCCCGCTTACACGCGCGTTCACGCGGCGCGGGCGTGCCGCGTGCCGCGCATTTACCGTGCGGCAAGCGCTTGATTTCCAGCGCGACCGTTACCCGGAAAAGCGCTGGTCCGGCACCGGGGCCGGACCGATAATTTGGTGTCCCCTTGCAACAAAACCATGGCCAACCTGCTGAAGCTTCGACTCGGCGTTTCCGACGATCCCACCGCGCTCCAGCTGTCGCTCAACGATTGCCTGGAGGCGATGCTGCAACAAGCCGAGATGCTGATGACAGGGGTGCTCGACGGGCTGATGGCGGCCGCCGCATCGCCCAAGGCGCGCGGCGGCGTGCCGGGCCTGGACCAACCCGGCCGCAAACAGGCGATCGCGGCGCTGGCAGAGCACCGGAAGGCCGTCTGCGCCTCCTATCGCAGCGAACTCACGCGCATCGTGTTCGAGGGCGGCGGCAAGGAGCAGACGCACACCGAACTGCTGCGCTTCGAGGACCTGCGGCTGTTCGAGGAGGACCAGCTCGACCTGAGCATCGAGGTGGCGCGGGCCCAGCAGGAGGTTTCCCTGGCGGTGGACGACGCGCTGCCGCCACTGGACGCGCTGATCAGCACGCTGCTGGGCTGGCGCACCATCCAGCCTGGCCTCAACCCCTTGCGCCCGGAAAGCTTCGTGCGCGCGCTGCAGTCCTGCCTGGCCGAGCATGTCCCCGACGCGACCGTCCGTGAGGCCCTGATCGTCCCGGCGGCCGGGCTGCTCGGCACCAACTTGCGAAAGCTGTATCGAGAGCTGTCGGATCTGCTGCGTTCGTGCGGCGTGGAGCCTGCCGTTCCCCTCGGCGGCCGGGTGCACAAGGGCGGCGGCGCCAGCGGGGTGCCGGTGGCCGATTCGGTGTCCAAGACCCTGTTGACGCTGGACCGGCTGCGCAAGCTGCTGGCGGGCGATTTCGATCCCCAGTCGCCGCGCAAGGAATTCCTCCACACCGTGCCCGCCTCGATGGCCATGCTGCAGGAAATGAATCAGGTGGACGCGCTGGTGCACAAGCTGGAGCAGCGGCCGCGCCCGCCGGCCCCCACGCCCGCGCCGGACATGCTGGCGCCGGCCGCCGCGCACGAAGCCGCGCCCCGGCTCGGCCTGCAGCTGGGCGAGGAGGTGGTGCGCCTGATGTTCGACAACCTGGCGCAGGATCAGCGCCTGCTGCCCGAGTTCAAACGCCACCTCAGGGCGATCGAGCCCGCGGTGCTGGCCCTGGCGCAGCAGGACTCGCGTTTCTTCAGCGACCGCACGCATCCGGCGCGGCAGTTCCTCGACCGCATCACGCAGCGCAGCCTGGCGTTCGCATCCGACCGGGACGCGGGTTACCGGCGCTTCATGACGACGGTCGAAGTCGCCGTGCACAGACTGGAAGGCAAGGCGGTGGACGCGGACACCTTCGGCGAGCTGATGGACCAGCTGCACGAAAGCTGGGTGGATCACGACCAGGAGGTGCGCCAGCGCCGCGAGGACGCGGCGCGCGCCCTGTTGCACGCCGAGCAGCGCAACCTGCTGGCGCAAAAGCTCGCGGCCGAATTCGGCCAGGCGCTGGAAGGCCTGGAAGTGGCCGATTTCGTCGGCGATTTCCTCAAGGGCTCCTGGGCCCAGGTGGTCGCAGAGGCGCAGCTGAGCTGCGCGGACGGATCCGACGACCCCTATGGCTACCGCGCGATGGTCGAGGACATGATCTGGAGCGTGCAGAAGAGCACGGCCACGCGCGGTCGCGCCCGCAGGCTGGTACAGATGATTCCGGGCTTGCTCACCAAGCTGCGCGAGGGCCTGGACCGGATCGAATACCCGCCGGAACTGACGGCCCGGTTCTTCAACAACCTCATCACCATCCACCGGGCCGCGGTGCTCGAAGGCCGCGATGCCGTCAGCAAGGCGGCGGCCGACGCGGTCGAGGCGCAGGAGTCGACGTTCAGCGAGGGCGCCGAGGAAGACTCGCCGCTGTGGCTGGACAGCCGGGAAGCCGCCGAGTCCGGCTTCGTCGAGGAAGAGGAGCTCTCGGCCGAGAACGCGGCCAGTCCCGAAGCGATGGTTGCGGAGGGCGCCCCGGGACCGGCGTCGGCCGGCGACATGCGCACCGGTACCTGGGTCGAGCTCATGGTCAAGGGCGAGTGGGTGCGCGCGCAGCTCACCTGGGCCAGCCCGCACGCCACCCTGTTCATGTTCACTTCGCTGTCCGGGTCGGCGCATTCGATGTCGCGCCGCACGCTGGACCGGCTGCGCGCACAGGGCCGCATCAAGGTGGTGGCCGAGCGCAACGTGGTCGACGAGGCGCTGGATCAGGTCGCGAAAGCGGCGCTGAAGAACAGCCTGGACGGCACCGAATAGACGCGACAGCCACCCGGCGCACAGCCGGTGCGTGCCGTCGTGGCTTGCCGCGCGGCGATAATGGCGGGTTTCACCCGCAACTCCCCAGCGCCATGGCCCAGTACGTCTTCACCATGAACCGCCTCGGCAAGATCGTGCCGCCGAAGCGCCACATCCTCAAGGACATCTCGCTGTCCTTCTTTCCCGGCGCCAAGATCGGCGTCCTTGGCCTGAACGGCTCGGGCAAGTCCACGCTGCTGCGCATCATGGCGGGCGTGGACAAGGAGTTCGAAGGCGAGGCCACGCCGATGCAGGGCCTGAGCATCGGCTACCTGCCGCAGGAGCCCCTGCTCGATCCGCAGCACAGCGTGCGCGAAAGCGTCGAGGAGGCGATGGGGGAGGTGCTGGCCGCCAAGGCCAAGCTCGAGGAGGTCTACGCGGCCTATGCCGAGCCCGATGCGGATTTCGATGCGCTGGCCGCCGAGCAGGCGCGCCTGGAAGCGATCATCGCCACGTCGGGGACGGATTCCGAGCACCAGCTCGAGATCGCCGCCGACGCGCTGCGCCTGCCGCCATGGGAAGCGCAGATCGGCGTGCTCTCGGGGGGCGAGAAGCGCCGCGTCGCGCTGTGCCGGCTGCTGCTGTCCAAGCCGGACATGCTGCTGCTGGACGAGCCCACCAACCACCTGGACGCCGAGAGCGTCGAATGGCTCGAAGTGTTCCTCAAGCGCTTCCCGGGCACGGTGGTGGCGATCACCCACGACCGCTACTTCCTGGACAACGCCGCCGAGTGGATCCTGGAACTGGACCGCGGCGCGGGCATTCCCTGGAAGGGCAACTACAGCAGTTGGCTGGAGCAGAAGGAAGCCCGGCTGGAAGCCGAGCAGAAGTCCGAAGATGCGCACATGAAGGCCATGAAAAAGGAGCTGGAGTGGGCGCGCCAGAACCCCAAGGCGCGGCAGGCCAAGAGCAAGGCGCGCCTGGCCCGCTTCGAGGAGCTGTCCGACTACGAATACCAGAGGCGCAACGAGACGCAGGAAATCTTCATCCCGGTGGCGGAGCGCCTGGGCAACGAGGTGATCGAGTTCAGCAACGTCTCGAAATCGTTCGGCGACCGGCTGCTGATGGACAACCTCAGCTTCAAGGTGCCCGCCGGCGCCATCGTCGGCATCATCGGCCCCAACGGCGCGGGCAAGTCCACGCTCTTCAAGCTGATCAACGGCAAGGAAACGCCGGACAGCGGCGAGGTGAAGATCGGATCCACCGTGAAGATGGCGTTCGTCGACCAGTCGCGCGACGACCTCGCCAACGACAAGACCGTGTGGGAAGACATCTCGGGCGGGCTGGACATCATCACGGTGGGCAAGTTCCAGATGCCCAGCCGCGCCTATGCCGGGCGCTTCAACTTCAACGGCGGCGACCAGCAGAAGAAGGTGGGGCTGCTGTCGGGCGGCGAGCGCGGCCGGCTGCACCTGGCCAAGACGCTGGCCACCGGCGGCAACGTCCTCATGCTGGACGAGCCCTCCAACGACCTGGACGTGGAAACGCTACGGGCCCTGGAGGACGCGCTGCTGGAATTCGCCGGCAGCGTCATGGTGATCAGCCACGACCGCTGGTTCCTGGACCGCATCGCCACCCATATCCTGGCCGCCGAGGGCGACAGCCAGTGGACCTTCTTCAACGGCAACTACCAGGAGTACGAGGCCGACAAGGTCCGGCGCCTGGGTGAAGAGGGCGCCCGGCCGCACCGGATGCGCTTCAAGGCGCTGAAGTAGGCCCACCCCCGAAGCGCCTGCGGCGCCACCCCCTCAAGGGGGCGCCACCCGCGGCCCGGCGGAGCCGGTTCCGCGGTGGCCCGCGAAAGGTCCCTGCAATTCGAAGTTGGGATGGCTGGGGTCCGCGTTCGGCTACTTTTCTTCGAGCTTGCGCCGCACCAGGCCGATGTTGTTGCGCAGCGCATAGAGCTCGTCGGCATAGGACAGCGGCACGGTGATGCGGCCGACCTTTTCGTCCAGCGCGTCCAGGTCCTGCGCGAGTTGCGCCGCTTCGGCGGATTCCGTCTGCATCCTCGTTTCGATCGCGCGCAGCTGGCCGTACCAGCGGAACACGCGCGAGCGGATGCGGAACTCGTACAGCGGCGGCACGATGCGCGACAGCGGCAGCAGGACCGCGATGATGATGCCCAGCGCCAGCCACATGCGCTCGACCAGGTTGGCCAGCC
>JAMPXR010000102.1 GCA_023701085.1 Ramlibacter sp.
CTGAAGGCCGCGCTGGCCGGCATCAAGGATTTCGACACCGGCGGCATCATCGGCGTGCCCGTCACCTTCAAGGGCAACTCGATCCCGGTGGGCCGCGTGTACCGCGCCGACATGAAGGCGCAGCGCATGGTGGCGGCGTCGGACTGGATCGCCCTGTAAGCGGTCCACGCGCGGACCGCCGCCTTGACCATGAACCCGCCCCCGGTGGACCACGTCCTGGAGGTCAACAACATCGAGGTGGTCTACAACAAGGCCGTGCAGGCCTTGCGCGGCCTGTCGCTCGCGGTGCCGCGTGGGCGGATCGTGGCCCTGCTGGGAAGCAACGGGGCGGGCAAGTCCACCACCTTGAAGGCGATTTCGGGCCTGCTCGCGCTGGAGGACGGCGAGCTGGAGAACGGCACGATCACCTTCGACGGCGTTTCGACGGCCAGCTTCGCGCCGCAGCAGCTGGTACGGCGCGGGCTCAGCCACGTGCTGGAGGGGCGGCGCATCTTCGAGGACCTCACGGTGGAGGAGAACCTGGTGGCGGCCACCTACGCCCTGTCCGGGCGCTCGGGCGCCAGGCAGGATTTCGACCTCGTCTACGGCTATTTCCCTGTGCTGCGCGAACGCCGCCGCGCCGTGGCCGGGTACCTGTCGGGCGGCGAACAGCAGATGCTGGCGATCGGGCGCGCGCTGCTGGCGCAGCCGAAGCTGATGCTGCTGGACGAGCCTTCGCTGGGCCTGTCACCCAAGCTGGTCGAGGACATCTTCACCATCATCGCGCGGATCAACGCCGAGCGCGGCGTGTCCATGTTGCTGGTCGAGCAGAACGCCACGCTGGCGCTGGCGGTGGCGCACGCCGGCTACATCATGGAAAACGGCAAGATCGTGATCGACGGCAGCGCGGAAAAGCTGGCGGCGGACCCGGACGTGCGCGAGTTCTACCTCGGTGTCGGCGGCGGCGGCGAAGCGCGCAGCTTCCGCGAAATCAAGCATTACAAGCGGCGCAAACGCTGGCTGTCATGACCCACTTCCGAAGCGCCCTGGTGAACTGAAATGTCAGGCTCCCAGCTTCCCGAACTGACGCTGCCGCAGATGCTGCGGGAGCAGGCGCGCCGCCAGGGCGCGCGCATCGCCATTCGCCAGAAGGACTTCGGCATCTGGAAACCGCTGCGCTGCGACGCGTACTTCCAGCGCGCCTGCCATTTCGGGCTGGGACTGCGCGCGCTCGGCCTGTCCGAGGGCGGCCATGTCGGCGTCATTTCGGAAAACCGCGTCGAATGGGTGCTGGCGCAGATGGGCGCGGGGCTGGTCGGCGCGGTCACCGTCGGCGTCTACCCGACCAGCCCCAGTCCCGAGGTGGCCTATGTGGTGGCGCATGCCGATGTCGAGGTGATGGTGTGCGAGGACCAGGAGCAGACCGACAAGGTGCTGGCCGCCCGGCACGAGCTTCCCAAGCTGCGGCACATCGTGATCGTCGAGACCAAGGGACTGCGCAGTTATCCTCCGCAGCTGCGCTCGATGATCACGGCGTTCGCCGAGGTGGAGCGCATGGGGGCCGCCTCGGGGGGCATGGCCGCGGTCGATCGGGCGCTGGCCGGCCAGGGGCTCGACGATGTGGGATTGATGATCTACACGTCCGGGTCCACGGGCAAGCCCAAGGGGGCGATGATCACCTACCGCAACATCCGCGGCGTGGTGCCCGGCATCGCCGAGCGGCTCGGCCTGTCGGCGGCCACCACGCACCTGTCCTACCTGCCGCTGTGCCACGTGGCCGAGCAGATGCTCAGCACCTTCGTGCCCGTGTACATCGGCTCGCAGGTCAACTTCGGCGAATCGATACGCACCGTCCAGGAAGACCTGCGCGAAATCGCCCCCACCATGTTCCTGGGCGTGCCGCGCATCTGGGAAAAGCTGCACGCGTCCATCGCCATCAAGCTGCAGGAGACCGGCCCGCTGCGCCGGGCGCTGTTCGACCGCGCGTGGGCGATGTGCAAACCGCTCGCCGACAAGCCGCGCAGGAGCTGGAGCCTGGCGGAGCAATTGCGCTTCGGCCTGGCCTATTGGCTGGTGTTCCGCGCCTTGCAGCATTTCATCGGGCTGGGCCGCTGCGACATCGCCCTGACCGGCGCCGCGCCCATCCCGCCGGATGTGGTGCGCTTCTTCCGGGTGCTGGGCGTGCCGCTCATCGAGGTCTACGGCCTGACCGAGTCGACCGGCATGGTGACCGGGCACCGGCGCGACGAGGTCGTGGTCGGGACCGTCGGCGTGCCCACGCTGGGTGTGGAGCATCGCATCGGCCCGGACGGCGAGCTGCTGCTGCGCGGGGACATGGTGTTCGCCGGCTACTACAAGAGCCCGGAAGCGACGGAGGCGGCAGTGCGGGACGGCTGGCTGCACACCGGCGACGTGGTGCGCGAGGAGGGCGGCCAGTTGCGTGTCGTGGACCGGCTCAAGGACATCATGATCACGGCGGGCGGCAAGAACCTGACGCCTTCGGAGATCGAGAACGCCATGAAGGCCAGTCCCTATATCAAGGAATGCATCATCGTGGCCGATGCCCGCCGCTTCGTCGGCGCGCTGGTGCAGATCGACTACGAGACGGCGGGCAAGTGGGCCGAGGCGCGCCGCATTCCTTTCACCCATTTCCGCTCGCTCGCCGAGCACCCGCAGGTGCGCGAGCTGATCGAAAGCGAGATCGCCACGCGCAACTCACAGCTGGCGCCGGTGTCGCAGATCCGGCGCTTTCACCTGCTCACGAAAGAGCTGGACCACGACGACGGCGAAGTCACCGCCACCATGAAGGTGCGGCGGGCCAGCATCTACCAGGCCTACGCGCAAGAGATCGAGGCGCTGTACCGCTAACGCGGCCGGTTCAGCGCGCGGCCCGCGGCGCTAGCCGCTCCACACCCAGGCCCTGGGTGTCCACCTCCGGCGCGCGCCCGGCGATGAGGTCCGCCACCACGCGCGCGCTGCCGCACGACAGGGCCCAGCCGCTGGAGCCGTGGCCCAGGTTCAGCCACAGCCCCGCAATCCCGCTGGGGCCGACCAGTGGCGGGCCATCCGGCAGCATGGGCCGCGCGCCTTTCCATTCCTGCACGGCCGCACCCGTGCTGGCCATGCGCGCGGCGCCGGGAAACCAGTCGTGCAGCACCTTGTACAGGGTCTGGATCGCGGCCGGATTCTTTTTCGCGAGCGATCCGCCGATCTCCGCGCTGCCCGCGACGCGCACGCGGTTGCCCAGCCGCGCGATCGCCACCTTGTAGCGTTCGTCCATCAGCGCGCTGCGGGGCGCGTTCATGGACTCGCGGATCGGGGCGCTGATGGAATAGCCGTACACCGGCGCCAGCGGAATCTGCAGCCCGAGCGGCCGCAGCAGCTCGGCGGAGTCCACACCCGAACAGACGACCACCGCGTCGAAAGCGCGCGTGACGGGCGCCCGCGCCTCCAGGCTCCAGACCGCGAGCGACGTGGGACGGGCCGGGTCCAGCGGACCGGCCGCGCTGTTGAACTCGAAGCTCACGCCCAGGGTCTGGGCCTCATTCTTGAGCAGCATCGCGAACTGCCGGCAGTTGCCCACTTCGTCGTCCGGCAGGTGGATGGCGCCGACGAACTCCATGTCGGCATTGATGGCCGGCTCGATCAGGCGCGCCTCCTGTGCGCTCATTTCCTTGAAGGCCACGCCGGCGTCGCGCAGGACCTGCAAGCCCGGCTGCGCCAGCCTGCTGTCCCGCTCGCCGCGCAGCAGCACCAGGTAGCCGGCGCTGCGGTCGTACTCGAGCTGGAAATGCTCGGTGATCTCCTTCAGGCGCGTGTGGCTGTAGAACGCCAGGCGCTGCATGCAGGCGCGGTTGGCGGTGTAGGTGCCGAGGTCGCAGGACCGATACCAACGCCACATCCAGGCGAGGTCGTCGCGCGTCAGGGGCAGCGAGAAGCGCACCGGCGCGTGCTTGCGCATCGCGAAACTGGCGACCTTGGCCGCCATGCCGGGCGCCGCCCACGGCGTCACATAGCCGGGCGCGACCAGGCCGGCATTGGCGAAGCTCGCCTCCTCCGCGACGGAGGCCCGGCGTTCGAACACCGTGACCTGATGGCCGTCGACAGCGAGTTCGAAGGCGGTGGTGACGCCGACGATGCCGGCGCCGATGACGGCGACCCTCATCGCCGCGTTCCGAAGCTGAATGCGGGCTTCATGGATTCCCTGTCGTCGCGGCCAGCACGATCTGCGCCTGCAGCGCGATGTTCAGAACCGTGTCGTCGCGCAGCGCGCCGTGCCAGATCATCAGGCCCACCGGCAGTTCGCCCGGCACGTGGCAGGGAATCGAGATGGCGCAGCCGTCCAGCATGTTGACCACGCTGGGGTTGCGCAGCAGCAGCGCGTTGACGCGAAAGAACTCCTCGTCGCGCGCGGCATCCTGGGCGGCGTCCGTGCCGCCGGCCGGCGCCACCTGGGCGATCGGCGGCGCCACGAGGGGGACGGTGGGCGACAGCACCGCGTCGAAGCCGCGCAGCGCGGCCTCGACGCGGGCGATCCAGTCGGCGCGGGCGCGCACGAGGTCGATGTATTCGTGGGCCTTCATCGCCGCGCCGCGTTCGATGCGGGTGCGCACGCGCGGGTCGTAGCGCTCGCCCTGGCGTGCCAGCAGGCGGGCGTGCCAGGCATAGCTTTCGGCGGCGGCGAATCCGCCGCTGGCCTGTATCGTGGCGAGGTCCGCGATATCGGGCAGTGCGATCTCCTCGATGCGGGCGCCCGCGGCGCGCAGGCGGCCCAGCGTGCGGTCGAACGCGCCGCCGACGGTGGCATCCATGCCGTCCAGCATGTTCGTTCGCACCACGGCGAGCCGCCAGGCCGCGATCGGCAGCGGGCTGCGCGTGACCTGCCGCGCGGCCAGGATTTCGTGCGCGAGGATGGCGTCGCGCACGGACCGGGTCATGGCGCACACCGTGTCGAGCGTGGTCGACAGCGGCAGCGCCCCCTCGCGCGGCGTCAGCGCCGCCGTGTTCTTGAATCCCACGATGCCGCACAGGGCCGCCGGGATGCGGATCGAGCCGCCGGTGTCCGAGCCCAGGCCGACGAATGCCGCACCGCTGGCCACCGAAACCGCCGCCCCCGAGGACGAGCCGCCGGGAATGCGCGCGACGGCCGTGTCGGCGGGGTTGGCGGGTGTGCCGAAATGCGGGTTCGTGCCCACGCCCGAGAATGCGAACTCGCTCATGTTCGTGCGGCCCAGGACGACCGCGCCGGCCGCCTTCAGGCGGGCGACGGCCGGGCTGTCGAGCGTGACCGGCGGCGCGTCGGCCAGCGCCAGCGAAGCGGCCGCGGTGACCTGGCCCGCCACGTCGAACAGGTCCTTCACGGAAATGGCCAGGCCGGCCAGCGGCCGGGCGGCCAAGCCCGGGTTGCGCGCCGCATCACGCGCTTCTTCGAACGAGGTGCGCAGGAACGCCCGCTCGCACGCGGGCGACTGGGCGATGGCGATGGACGTTTCCATCTCGGCCTGCGCCGCGCCCGGGTGGGAAAGCAGGTTTTCGCGGGTGGCGATGAGGTCGGGACGCATGAGCTGAGTAGACACGGCTTGTGCTAGAATTCTTCGGTTTTGCTGGGCGGCGCACGCGTGGTGCGTTCACCGCGGACCAGCGAGACGAAACGCGAATCCAACCCAACAAGGTGTTGTGGCTGCCTTTGACGGCGGCGGCAATTTCGGGCTGGATTTTAGACCCAACCTTCAGGAACCCCATGTCCGCCACCATGCGTCAAATGCTGGAAGCCGGTGTCCATTTCGGCCACCAGACCCGCTTCTGGAACCCCAAGATGGCCCCGTATATCTTCGGCCATCGCAACAAGATCCACATCATCAACCTGGAAAAGACGCTGCCGCTGTTCCAGGAGGCGACCAAGTTCGTGCGCCAGCTCGCCGCCAACCGCGGCACCATCCTGATGGTGGGCACCAAGCGCCAGGCCCGCGAAACCGTCGCGGCCGAAGCCCGGCGCGCCGGTGTGCCCTTTGTCGACCAGCGCTGGCTGGGCGGCATGCTGACCAACTTCAAGACCGTCAAGACCTCCATCAAGCGCCTGAAGGACATGAAGACCCAGCAGGAAGCCGGGCTGGAAGCCATGAGCAAGAAAGAGCAGCTGATGTTCGCCCGCGAGATGGAAAAGCTCGAGAAGGACATCGGCGGCATCCAGGACATGAACAGCCTGCCCGACGCGATCTTCGTGATCGACGTGGGCTTCCACAAGATCGCGGTGTCCGAAGCCAAGAAGCTGGGCATTCCGCTGGTGGGCGTCGTCGACAGCAACCATTCGCCCGAAGGCATCGATTACGTCATTCCGGGCAACGACGATTCGGCCAAGGCCGTCACGCTGTACGCCCGCGGCATCGCCGACGCCATCCTGGAAGGTCGCGCCAGCGCCGTGGCCGATGTCGTGAAGGCCGTCGCCGAAGGCAGCGACGAATTCGTGGAAGTGGACGAAGGCGAGCGCGCCTGAGGGCTGCTTCGCACGCCGCACGTTCGGGGGCTTTCGGGCCCCCTTTTTACAAGCGAACACCGATTCCAACTGACGATTACGAGGTAAGAAATGGCTGCAATCACCGCAAGCATGGTCGCCGAACTGCGGGCCAAGACCGACGCGCCCATGATGGAGTGCAAGAGGGCACTGACCGAGGCGGACGGCAACATCGACAAGGCGGAGGAGATCCTGCGCGTCAAGCTGGGCAACAAGGCCGGCAAGGCCGCCGCCCGCATCACGGCCGAAGGCGTGATCACGGCGTCGATCTCCGGCGCCACCGGCGCGATGCTGGAGACGAACTGCGAAACGGACTTCGTGACCAAGAACGACAGCTTCCTGGCCATGGCCCGGGCCGCCGCCGAGCTGGTCGCGAAGAACGATCCCGCCGACCTCGCCGCGCTCTCGGCGCTGCCCTACAGCCAGGACGGCTTCGGTCCCACGCTGGAGGACGTGCGCAAGGGTCTCATCGGCAAGATCGGAGAGAACATGAGTTTCCGCCGCTTCGAGCGCTTCGCCGGTTCCGACAAGCTGGCGTCCTACCTGCATGGCACCCGCATCGGCGTGGTGGTGCGGTACGAGGGCGACGACGTGGCGGCCAAGGACGTGGCGATGCACGTGGCCGCGATGAAGCCGGTCGCGCTGGCGGCCAGTGACGTGCCGCGCGAGCTGATCGAGAAGGAACGCTCCATCGCGCAGGCCAAGGCCGACGAGGACCGCAAGGCCGCCGAGGCCGCGGGCAAGCCGGTGCAGCCGCCGGAAATCGTCGCCAAGCGCGTCGAAGGCGGCGTGCAGAAGTACCTCAAGGAGGTCTCGCTGTTCAACCAGGCCTTCGTCAAGAACGACAAGCAGACGGTCGAGCAGATGCTCAAGGGCGCGAACACCACGGTGAAGGGCTTCACGCTCTACGTGGTGGGTGAGGGCCTGGAGAAGCGGGCGGACGACTTCGCGGCCGAAGTGGCGGCCCAGGTCGCCGCCGCCAAGGCGGGCGGCTGATCAGCGGTCCCGAATCCCGGGCAGGATCGAGGGCGCCGGCCCCGGCCCGGGACGGCGCGCCCGCGCGCCGTCCGGCCGCAGGCGCGGCGCCGAACGCCGCTACACTCAGTGCGAATTTCCAAGGAGCCCACGACATGCCCCACCCCCAGCCAACCCACAAGCGGATCTTGCTGAAGCTGTCGGGTGAGGCCCTGATGGGGGATGACGCCTTCGGCATCAACCGCGGGACCATCGTGCGCATGGTCGAGGAGGTCGCCGAGGTCGTGCACATGGGCGTGCAGGTGGCTATCGTGATCGGCGGCGGGAACATCTTCCGCGGCGTCGCGGGCGGTTCGGTGGGCATGGACCGCGCCACGGCCGACTACATGGGCATGCTGGCCACCGTCATGAACGCGCTGGCGCTGGCCGACGCCATGAACAAGCAGGGGCTGGTGCCGCGCGTCATGTCGGCCATCGGCATCGAGCAGGTGGTCGAACCCTATGTGAGGCCCAAGGCGCTGCAGTACCTGGAAGAGGGCAAGGTGGTGATCTTCGCGGCCGGCACCGGCAACCCGTTCTTCACGACCGACACCGCGGCGGCGCTGCGGGGCGCCGAGATCGGCGCCGAGGTGATCCTCAAGGCGACCAAGGTGGACGGGGTCTATTCCGCCGATCCGAACAAGGACCCCAGCGCGATGCGCTACAACAAGATCTC
>JAMPXR010000103.1 GCA_023701085.1 Ramlibacter sp.
AGGCTTTCGGCCTCCGCATGGATCGAGATGAACTCCTTGCCGCGGTGGCTCATTTCCATCACGGACATGCCGCTGCCGTGCCAGTCGAGCATTTCCTCGGCGGCTTGGCGCAGGACGGATTCGGGCAGGGTCGCGGGACCGGGGCTGAAATTGAAGACGCGCGTCATGGAGGTTTCTCTTTCGAAGGAGCTGGGAATGGGAATCGGCTCTGGCGGCTTCGCACCAAAGTTCACAGCATACAAGAATCGCCAGATGCCCCGCCCCCAGCCCAGGCGATGCCGCCGCGCTGTTCGCGCACTACGATCGGGCCATGAACACCGCCACCTTTTCGGCGCATCATCCGACGCCGCGGTCCTTCGGGGAATACCTGCGCCAGTGGCGCCTGCGCCGGCGGCTGAGCCAGCTCGACCTGGCGCAGGAGGCGCAGATTTCCACCCGGCACCTCAGCTTCGTGGAGACCGGCCGCTCGCTGCCGAGCCGGCAGATGGTGCTGCGCCTGGCGCAGCGGCTGGACGTGCCCCTGCGCGAGCGCAACGCGTTGCTGGTGGCCGCCGGCTACGCACCCATGTACCGCGAGCGGCCGCTGGACGATCCGGCGCTGGCCGCCGCGCGCGAGGCGGTGGAACTGGTCCTGAAGAGCCACGAGCCCTGTCCGGCCCTGGCCGTGGACCGGCATTGGAACCTGGTCGCGGCCAACCGCGCGCTGCCGCACCTGCTGGCCGACGCCGATCCGTCGCTGCTGCAGGGAACGGTCAATGTTCTTCGGCTGAGCCTGCATCCGCGGGGGCTGGCCCCCCGTATCGTCAATCTCGCCCAGTGGCGCGACCACCTGTTCGAGCGGCTGCGCCAGCAGATCCAGGCGACGGGCGACCCCCTGCTCGCGGCGCTGCTGGAGGAACTGCGCGGCTATGCGGTGCCGCAGGGTGCCGACGAACGCATGGACGGCGAGCATCCGGGCGTGGTCATGCCGTTGCGGTTTCGCAGCCGCTTCGGCGTGCTGAACTTCATCAGCACCACCACGATCTTCGGCACGCCGGTGGACGTGACGCTGCAGGAGCTCGCGATGGAAACCTTCTTTCCGGCCGACGCGATGACGGGCGAGGTGCTGCGGCAGCTGCTGGCGCGGTCCTAGGCGGCGCCCTGGGCCGCGAGCGGGGACGGGCCTCCGCCCTGGCGGATCTGCTGCTCGAACGCGCGCAGCCGCTTGTACACCGAGATCAGCTCGACCACCGTGGTCCAGCTGAGCACGAGGTACTGGAACGATTGCTCCACCCGCCCGAAGGCGCGCACGATCTGCTGCATCACGCCCAGGGTGATCAGGCCCGTCACCAGCGTGGGGCCCAGCGCGATGTAGGGCACCAGCACACCGAACTGCAGGTACGACCACTTCACCACGTCGAAGTACAGGTAGTTGAAGAACAGGCGGAAATAGTTGCGCCGCACGTCGGCGAACAATACGTCGGTGACCGGCCGCCCTGCCCGGCTGGCGTCGTCCTCGCCGTAGACCAGTTCCTTGCGGTAAGCGGCCTCCACCCGCTGGTTCTGGAATTCCAGGCCGGGCAGCCGGACGCCCACCACGGCCATCAGCACGGTGCCCGCCAGCGCGAAACCGATCGCGACCCAGACCAGCGAGCGCGGCACCGTCCCGATCCAGGGCAGCTCGGTGACCTTCTCGGACAGGGTCCACAGGATCGGCAGGAACGCGATCAGCGTCATCACGCTGCGCATGAAATCGACGCCCAGGCCCTCCATCAGGCGCGCGAACCGCATCGTGTCTTCCTGCACCCGCTGCGCCGCGCCCTCGATCGAGCGAAGCCGCGCCCAGTTCGCGATGTAGTAATCGTTCATGGCGGTGCGCCAGCGGAAGATGTAGTGCTTGATGAAGAAATCCAGCACCACGGCGATCGTCACGTAGAGCATGGCGATGCGGCCGAAGGTCATCAGCTGGTCCCAGAAGTCGGCCAGCGTGGTGCTGCCGGGCTTGCCCAGCATCTTTTGCACCAGGTCGTAGAAGGTGCCGAACCATTCGTTGATCTGCACATCGAGGTTGACCCGATACCAGGTCGCGAAAAGGATCAGCAGCGTCCCCAGCAGGGACCACGGCAGCCAGCGGCGGGAAAAAAAGAACGAACGGAACATCGCGGCGCACCTTGTTTGGAGTTTGTGCGGCTATGGTAGCGGCCGGGTCGGTGCAGCGACTGCCGGGTTGCGATGTCATTTCTGCGCGAGCGTGACCCCGCGAGGGGATATCGGGTCGCCGGCCTCGCGCGCTGCCGCCAAGAAAAAAGCGGTCCGAAGACCGCTTCTTGCTGTGCTGCCAGAGCGTCAGGCGGGCAGCTTCTTCGCCGCCTCCTGGAACTCCGCGATCCGGTCGAAATTCAGGTACTGGTAGACCTTGTCGCTGGCGGCGGTGAGCACGCCCATGTCGAGCATGTACTCCTCCTTGGTCGGGATGCGCCCGAGCTTGGAGCAGATCGAGCCGAGTTCGGCGCTGCCCAGGTACACGTTGCTGTTCTTGCCCAGGCGGTTCGGGAAGTTGCGGGTGGAGGTCGAGAACACCGTCGCGCCTTCGCGCACCTGCGCCTGGTTGCCCATGCACAGGGAACAACCGGGCATCTCCATGCGCGCGCCGGCGCTGCCCAGCACGCCGTAATGGCCCTCTTCCGACAGCTGGTGCGCATCCATCTTGGTGGGCGGCGCCATCCACAGCCGCACCGGGATGTCGCGCTTGCCTTCGAGCAGCTTGGACGCGGCGCGGAAGTGGCCGATGTTGGTCATGCACGAGCCGATGAACACCTCGTCGATCTTCGTGCCCGCCACTTCCGAGAGCGTCTTCACGTCGTCCGGATCGTTGGGGCAGGCCAGGATGGGCTCGTGGATGTCGGCCAGGTCGATCTCGATCACGGCCGCGTATTGCGCGTCCGCGTCGGCCTTGAGCAGCTGCGGATCGGCCAGCCAGGCCTCCATCGCCTTGATGCGCCGTCCGATCGTGCGCGCGTCGGCATAGCCGTTGGCGATCATCCACCTGAGCATCGTGATGTTGCTGTTGATGTATTCGACGATCGGCTCCTTGTCCAGGTGCACCGTGCATCCGGCCGCCGAGCGCTCCGCCGACGCGTCGCTCAACTCGAAGGCCTGCTCCACCTTGAGCTGCGGCAGGCCCTCGATCTCGAGGATGCGGCCGGAGAAGACGTTCTTCTTGCCCTGCTTGGCCACCGTCAGCAGGCCCTGCTTGATCGCGTACAGCGGAATCGCGTTGACCAGGTCGCGCAGCGTCACGCCGGGCTGCATCTTGCCCTTGAAGCGCACCAGCACGCTCTCGGGCATGTCCAGCGGCATGACCCCGGTGGCGGCGGCGAAGGCCACCAGCCCGGAGCCGGCCGGGAAGCTGATGCCGATCGGGAAACGCGTGTGGCTGTCGCCGCCGGTGCCCACCGTGTCGGGCAGCAGCATGCGGTTGAGCCAGCTGTGGATGATGCCGTCGCCGGGACGCAGGCTGATGCCGCCGCGATTGGAGATGAACTCGGGCAGTTCGTGGTGCATCTTGACGTCCACCGGCTTCGGATAGGCCGCCGTGTGGCAGAAGCTCTGCATCACCAGGTCCGAACTGAAGCCCAGGCAGGCCAGGTCCTTGAGCTCGTCGCGCGTCATGGGGCCCGTCGTGTCCTGCGATCCCACGGAAGTCATCTTCGGCTCGCAGTAGGTGCCCGGCCGCACGCCCTGGCCCGCGGGCAGGCCGCAGGCCCGGCCGACCATCTTCTGCGCCAGGGTGTAGCCCTTGCCGGTGTCCGCCGGATCGTGCGGCAGGCGGAACAGCGTCGAGGGCGGCAGGCCCAGCGCCTCGCGCGCCTTCGCCGTCAGGCCGCGCCCGACGATGAGCGGGATGCGGCCGCCGGCGCGCACTTCGTCGAACAGGACCTCGCTCTTGACCTTGAACTGCGCGATCACGGCGCCGTTCTTGAGCGCCTTGCCCTCGTACGGGCGCAACTCGATCACGTCGCCCATCTCCATCTTCGAGACGTCCAGCTCGATCGGCAGCGCGCCGGCGTCTTCCATGGTGTTGTAGAAGATCGGCGCGATCTTGCCGCCCAGGCACACCCCGCCGAAGCGCTTGTTCGGCACGAAGGGAATGTCTTCGCCGGTGAACCACAGCACGGAGTTGGTCGCCGACTTGCGGCTGGAACCCGTGCCGACCACGTCGCCGACGTAGGCGACGAGATTGCCGCGCGCGCGCAGTTCCTCGATGAACCTGACCGGCCCGCGCTTGCCCTCTTCCTCCGGCGTGATGCCGGGCCTGGGGTTCTTCAGCATGGCCAGCGCGTGCAGCGGGATGTCGGGGCGGCTCCATGCGTCGGGCGCGGGCGACAGGTCGTCGGTGTTGGTTTCGCCGGTCACCTTGAACACGGTGACCTTCATGCTCGCCGGCACCTCGGGGCGGCCGGTGAACCACTCCGCGTCGGCCCAGCTCTTGAGCACGGCCTTGGCGTTGGCGTTGCCCTTGTCGGCATTGTCCTTGACGTCATGGAACTGGTCGAACATCAGCAGCGTCTTCTTCAGGCCGTCGGCGGCGATGCCGCCGACCTGCGCGTCGTCCAGCAGCTCGATCAGCGGCCCGATGTTGTAGCCGCCCAGCATGGTGCCCAGCAACTCGGTCGCCTTCGCGCGGCTGATGAGCGCGCAGGTCTCGCTGCCGTGCGCCACGGCCGCCAGGTAGCTGGCCTTGACTTTCGCCGCGTCGTCCACGCCGGCCGGCACGCGATGGGTGATCAGGTCCAGCAGGAATTCCGCCTGCCCCGCGGGCGGGTTCTTCAGCAGCTCGATCAGGCCGGCGGTCTGCTGCGCCGACAGCGGCAGGGGCGGAATGCCGAGCGCGGCGCGTTCGGCGACGTGGGTTCCATAGGCTTGCAACATTGCGGGTGTTCTCCGTTCAAGACAAAAGCGTCGGGCGGCCGGACGGCCGACCCTACCGGGAAGCCGGCGCTGACGCCGGCGCCGCCTGGTCGGGGGGCAAGGGCTCCAGCAGGCTCGGCATGGGGTTCTTCTTCAGCGCCTCGGCCGCCTCGGCCTGGGCGGGGCTCATGCATTCGTCGGCCAGGCGGCGCCCCATCTTCTGGCTCATCAGCATCGACTTGTTGCCCAGCTGCAGCCACATCGCCTGCGCGCGCGGGTCCTCCAGCCGGATGGCGCCGGTCTTGCTCTCGACCGGGTGCATGCGAAATCGCTGGATGCCCGAGCGGACGATGAAGAAACCCTCGCGCTTGTGCGGCGTGATGTGCACCGTCGCACCCAGTTCGCAGGGAATGTCGCCGACGAAGACCTTCCTGGCGACCTCCAGGTCGGCGGCCGTCAGCGTGACCGCCGGGTCATCGTCCACCGGCACGGACTCCTCCACGGTCTTGGGGACGGCCTTGCCTCCCCGCTTCTTGATGGTGGCCTTGGCCGCCGGCTTGCCGCTTGCCTTCGGGGGCGTGGCGGTCTGGGCCAGCGCCAACGCCGGCGTGGCGGCGACGATCAAAGTCGCGAGAAGGGCCTTCATACAACTTGTCTCCAACTGGATTCGGTGGCGCGGGGTGCTTTCGCCCTGCGCGTCGGGAAGCGGCCAGGCCAGGGGATTGGTGACGAGGGATCTCGTGCGCCCAAAAAAAGAACCGGGGCCGCGGACCGGGGGTCTGGTCCCCCTAATCCCTAGCCCCTGGTCCCTCACCCCCGCGGCTTCTCAGAGCAGATGCGCCACGCCCGCCTTTTCTTCCTCGAGTTCCTTGAGCGTCTTGGCGACCCGGTCCTGGCTGAAGGCGTCCATTTCCAGTCCCTGCACGATCTTGTACTTGCCGCCCTCGGTGGTGACGGGGAAGCCGAACATGACGTCCTTGGGAATGCCGTAGTCGCCGTTGGACGGCACACCCATGGTCACCCACTTGCCCTTGCTGCCCAGCGCCCAGTCGCGCATGTGGTCGATGGCCGCGTTCGCGGCGGACGCCGCGGAAGACACGCCGCGCGCCGCGATGATCGCGGCGCCGCGCTTGCCGACGGTGGGCAGGAAGGTCTCGGCGTTCCAGACCTGGTCGTTGATCATGTCCTTGACCGACTTGCCCTTGACCGTGGCGAAACGATAGTCGGCATACATGGTGGGCGAATGGTTGCCCCACACGGCGAGCTTCTCGATGTCGCCCACGGCGACACCGGTCTTGGCGGCAATCTGCGACAGGGCCCGGTTGTGGTCCAGGCGCAGCATCGCGGTGAAGTTCTCGCGCGGCAGGCTGGGGGCGCTCTTCATGGCGATGTAGGCGTTGGTGTTGGCCGGGTTGCCCACCACCAGCACCTTCACGTTGCGGCTGGCGACCTTGTCCAGGGCCTTGCCCTGCGCGGTGAAGATCTGCGCGTTGGCCGAGAGCAGGTCGGCGCGTTCCATGCCGGGGCCGCGCGGACGCGCGCCCACGAGGACGGCGTAGTCGGTGTCCTTGAAGGCCGTCATGGGATCGGAATGCGCTTCCATGCCGGCCAGCAGCGGGAACGCGCAGTCCTGCAGTTCCATCATCACGCCCTTGAGCGCGTTCTGCGCCTTTTCATCGGGGATCTCCAGCAACTGGAGGATGACGGGCTGGTCCTGGCCCAGCATTTCACCGGCGGCGATACGAAACAGGATGGCGTAACCGATTTGACCTGCGGCGCCTGTGACAGCGACACGGACGGGTGTTTTGCTCATGGGGATTCTCCGAAACAAGAGTGGCGAAACTGGTCGGCTTTGCGGCGGGCGGGGACGCGCAACGGCCCCGCGGGGAATTGTGCGAGTTTACTCGCGAAAACCCTAGGGTCGTCCGATTGTCTTATATCTTATATAAGATATTATCCGGTGGGTCCCACAGCCCCCGATTCCCACATCCATTCTTGCCTGAACGCAAGTCCGCAGCAATGGCCCCAGCGCCTTCCCTCTCCGCCGGCGAGCTCGCGGCTGCACCCGATCCCGCGGGAGCGGCCACACCGGCCTTCAGCCCGCTGTACCGCCAGATCAAGGCGCTGATGCTGCAAAGCCTGGAAGCGGGCGAGTGGAAGCCGGGCGAGGCGATCCCGAGCGAAATGGATCTGGCGACCCGCTACCGGGTCAGCCAGGGCACGGTGCGCAAGGCCGTCGACGAACTGGCGGCCGAAAACCTGGTGGTCCGCCGCCAAGGCAAGGGCACCTTCGTCGCCACGCACGCCGAGCAGCACGTGCGCTACCGTTTCCTCAAGCTCGTGCCCGACAGCGGCAACAACGAGGGCCCCGCCGAACGCTCCGTGCTGGAATGCAAGCGCGCGCGCGCGCCGGCGGAAGTCGCGCGCGCGCTGGCGCTGCGTCCCGGCGATGCGGTTCTGCAGGCGCGGCGCGTGCTGTCGTTTGGCGGCGTGCCGACCATCCTGGAAGACCTCTGGCTGCCGGGGAACGCCTTCAAGGGATTGAGCGCCGAGCAGATGACCGGCTTCGTCGGGCCGACCTACGTCATGTTCGAGGTCGACTTCGGCGTGCGCATGGTGCGGGCCGAGGAGAAGATTCGCGCGGTGGCGGCCGACACCTCGCAGGCGGCGCTGCTCAAGGTCGAGCCGGGCAGCCCCCTGCTGAGCGTCGAGCGCGTCGCGTACACGTACAACGACGTGCCCATGGAACTGCGCCGCGGGCTGTACCGCACCGACACGCACCACTATCGAAATGAACTGAGTTGACCGGCGCGCGGGCAGCCTCGACGGCCGACGAGCCGTTACACGCCTGCAATAGAATTTTGGGTTTTGCATTCGCACAGCCCACCCCTGCGAGACAACAGAGAGAAAGAGAAGGACCAGCCCCATGCCAGAGATCGCGAAGAAGCGCCCCGAATTCCGCAACATCAACGCGTTCAGGGACCTGCCGAGCTACCGGTGGCCGATCGCGTCCGTCGTCTCGGGCATGCATCGCATCAGCGGCGTGCTGATGTTCGTGCTGCTGCCGTTCGTCATCTGGATGTTCGACACGTCGATCTCCTCGGAGATCTCCTTCGCGCGCTTGCGCTCCGCTTTCGGCAACGGCATCGGCTTCGTGCCCGGCGTGCTGGTCAAGCTGGTCGCGCTGGCACTGATCTGGGCCTACCTGCAGCACCTGTGCGCCGGGCTGCGCCACCTGTGGTCGGACGTGAGCCACGCC
>JAMPXR010000104.1 GCA_023701085.1 Ramlibacter sp.
CCGGCTGACGCCGCAGGAGGCGCTGGCCGGCGTCACGCGCCATGCGGCGCAGGCGCTTGGATTGCGCGACCGCGGCGTGCTGGCCCCCGGCATGCTGGCCGACTTCGTCTTGTGGGACGTCCGGCGGCCCGCGCAACTGGCTTACGCGCTGGGCGCCAACCCCTGCATCCAGACCATCCATCACGGAGAGCCCCGATGAGTTTCACCTTGAGGAGCGGAACCTCCGCCCTGGTCATCAGCATGCCCCATGTGGGCACCGGGATTCCCGAGCCCTTGAGGGCTGATTACGTGCCGCGCGCGCTGGCGGTGGAGGATACCGACTGGCACATCGATCGCCTGTACGCCTTTGCGGCGGAGCTCGGCGCCAGCGTGCTGCAGCCGCGCTATTCACGCTACGTGATCGACCTGAACCGGCCGCCGGACGATGCGCCCATGTACCCGGGAGCGTCCAACACCGAGCTGTGCCCCACGCATTTCTTCAACGGCGACAAGCTTTACCTGCCGGGGCGCGAACCGGGGGCGGCTGAGAAGGCGCGCCGGCGCGAGCTGTTCTGGCAGCCGTACCACGACGCCCTCCGGGCCGAGCTGGGGCGGGTCAAGGCGATTCACGGCCATGTGCTGCTGTGGGAGGCGCACAGCATCCGCTCGCGCATTCCGTGGCTGTTCGAAGGCGCCTTGCCGGGCCTGAACTTCGGCACGGCCGACGGCGCCAGCGCCGACCCGTCGCTGGCCCGGGCCATCGAGGGCGTCTGTGCCGCGAACCCGGCGGTCAGCTACGTCGTCAACGGCCGCTTCAAGGGCGGCTACATCACCCGGCATTACGGTGCGCCGCAGCAGGGCGTGCATGCCGTGCAGCTCGAAATGTGCCAGTCGCTGTACATGGAAGAGGAGCCGCCCTTCGCCTACGACGAGCGCAAGGCCGGCGAGATCCAGCCGTGGATCGAGCGGCTGGTGCAGGAAAGCCTCGCGGCCTGCGGACGGGTCCATGGGAAATAAGCCGGACCGTTTCTTCGCCGCGCGGGCCTGGATCGACGGTGCCTGGGCGCGTGACGTCCTGCTGGAGGTCGATGCCGCGGGCCGCTGGTGCACCATCCAGGCCGGGGTCACGGCAGCGCAGCGCGCCGGCGCGGCGGTGCTCGACGGGCCGGTGCTGCCCGGCCTGGTCGATGCCCACAGCCACGCGTTCCAGCGCGCCATCGCCGGCCTCACGGAGCGCGCCGGCTCGGCGGGCGCGGCCGACGACTTCTGGAGCTGGCGCGACCGCATGTACTCGGCCGCCCTGCGCATCACGCCCGGCCAGCTCGAGAGCATCGCCGCGTTCCTGTACGCCGAGTTGCTGGCAGGCGGCTACACCCAGGTGTGCGATTTCCACTACCTTCACAACGCGCCCGATGGCCGGCCTTACGCCGACCCGCTGGAAATGTCGCTGGCGCTGGTGCGCGCGGCGCAGCGCGTGGGCATGGGCCTCACGCTGCTGCCGACGCTGTACATGCGCGCGGGCTTTGGCCAGGGCGGGCTGCGCGACGACCAGCGCCGCTTCGCGTCCACGCCGGACAGCATCGCGCGGCTGGTCGAAGGCGTGCAGCGGCAGGCCGGCAACACGCCGGCCATCAACCTGGGCGTGGCGATCCATTCGCTGCGCGCCGCCGATCCCTCCGCCATCGCCGAGGTGGCCGGCCTGGCCGCCCGGTCGGGCCTGCCGGTCCACATCCATGTCTCCGAGCAGGTGCAGGAGGTGCGCGACTGCGTGGCCCACACCGGCCAGCGCCCCATCGAGTGGTTGCTCGCGAACTTGCCGATGGACGCGCGCTGGAATCTCGTGCACGCCACCCAGGCCGAGCCGGACGAACTGGCGGCCGTGCGTGCCAGCGGCGCCTCCATCGTGCTGTGCCCCAGCACCGAAGCGAACCTGGGCGACGGCGTGTTCGACCTTGCCGCCTACGCGGCCGGCCACTGGTCCATCGGGTCCGACAGCCATGTGACCCGCAGCTGGCCCGAAGAGCTGCGCCTGCTCGAGTACTCGCAACGCCTGGTGCGGCGCAAGCGCAATGTGGCGGCGGCGGTCGCGCAAGGCGAAAGCTCCGCCGCCGTGCTGTTCGAAGCCGCGTTGGCGGGCGGGGCCGCGGCCAGCGGCCAGCCGGTGGGCGCCGTGTCCCTGGGGCGACGGGCCGATTTCGTCGTGCTCGACGCGCAGTCGCCGGCGCTCCTGGGCGTGCCGGCCGACCACCTGCTGGATGCCCTGGTGTTCTCCAGCCCCGACGCGCGCTTCAAGGACGTGTATGTGGCCGGTCGCCGCACGCCGGCAGGCGCCGTCACCTCCCCCGCGCATGAGCTTGCCGGCCAGTGGGCTGGCATCGCGCAGGACTTCGCGCGCACCATGCGGGAGCTCTGGTCGAGCTAGGACCTGCCTGCCGGCGCCGGTCAGGCACCCGTTACCTGGATCCCGGATCGATGCCGGCGCGACGGGCCAGCGCGCCAGCCGTCAATGCGTCACCCGCCGGCCATCGGTCGGCGGCCAGTCCATGGGCGTAGACGGCGCCGGTGGCCGCCTCGAGGGCGGATGCGCCGCCGGCGAGCCGCGCGGCGACCATGCCGGCGAGCACGTCGCCCGTGCCGGCGCTGGCCAGCCGCGCATTGCCGGTCGGGTTGATGGCGGGGGGCGCTTGCGGTGCTGCGATCACGGTGCCGGAGCCCTTGAGCACGGCGACACAGCCGAAGCGCTGCGCCAGCTCGCGGGCCGCGGCCAGGCGGTCGCCCTGAACCTGCGCGGCCTCGCTGCCCAGCAGGCGCGCCGCTTCCAGAGGATGCGGGGTCAGCACCGTGGGCCGCTGGCGCCGCGATCGCGCCTGCAACAAGGTCTGCAGCTGCGTGTCGGCGGCGATGGCGTTGAGTCCGTCGGCGTCGATCACCAGGCTGCCCGCCGTGGACAGGACTTTCGGCAGCACGGCGCGGACCGCGTCGCCGCCGCCGCAGCCGCAGGCCACCGCCATGCCGCCCAGGGCCAGCGACTCCCATGGCCGCAGCATCAGCTCGGGCTGCGACGCATCGACCGCGAGCGATCCGCCGTCCAGCAGCGCGGCGAACACGCGTCCGGCGCCTCCGTGCAAAGCCGCCGATGCGGCCAGCAGGGCGGCGCCCGTCATGCCGGGCGCCCCGCCGATGACGGCCACGTCGCCATAGCTGCCCTTGTGCGATGCGTGGGGCCGAGGCGCGGCGGCCGGCGGCCCGGACAGCCAGGCGGTGGGCTCCTGCCTCGCATCGCCCGCGCCCAGGTCGTCGAACCAGACCTGGCCGGACGCGTCGCGCCCGCTGGCGGTGAACAGGCCGGGTTTCAGCGACAGCAGGCTCAGGGTGTGGGTCGCGGTGAGCGCGTGCCCGGCGCCGGTGTTCGCGTCCAGACCGGAGGGCAGGTCCACCGAGAGCACCGGCGCGGCCGCGGCGCCCATCACGGCGGCCCAGTGGGCCATCGCGCCTTGCAGCGGCCGCGCGCCGCCCAGCCCGAGCAGCGCGTCGATCGCGAGGTCCCACTGGCGCGGCGCTTCGGCCGCGAATTCGACGCCGGCCTGGCGTGCCCGTTGCAGGGAAGCGGCCGCATCGGCTGGCGCCCGCGCTTCGTCCCCTGCCCAGGTGATCACAGGCTGCTTGCCCCATTGCCGCAGATGCATGGCGGCCTCGAAGCCGTCGCCGCCGTTGTTGCCGGGTCCGCAGGCGACCCAGATCGTGCGGGCATGCGGCGCCAGCGCCCGCGCCAGGCGCGCCACGGCCAGTCCGGCGCGCTGCATCAGCGTGTGCGGCGGCAGCCCCGAGGCGGCGGACTGCTCCAGCGCACGTGAGAGCGCGATGTCCAGCAGCGGCCAGGGGCGGTCGGGTGTGACGCGTTGCATGCCGGGATTCTGTCACCGCGGGCGGGGGGACCGCCGGCTGGGCGCGCCCGCGGCCGGACCTCGCGCCACCGGCGGCTGTCGGCCACCGGGCTTGCGCAATATGCCGTCGCGCAGGGTCGCGATGAACTGGCGCGCGATCTCGTCCGGCGAATAAGTCTGGCCCGGCCGGTACCACTGCCCGATCCAGCCCAGCGCGCCGGCGATCAGGAACGCGGTCATCTTGGGATCGCAGGGCGCGAGCGAGCCGTCGGCGACCCCCAGGGTCACCAGGCGCCGGAATTCGTTGTCGATGCCCGCCTTGAGCCGCCGGACTTCCTTGCGGCTGGCTGCCGGCAGTTCGTCGTCGTTCATGCGGATCACGCACATGCCGAAATCCATGGTCACGATATGCGCGTAGATGTTCATGCAGGACATCAGCTGGTCGATCGCGCTGCCGCCCGCGCTGCGGGTGGCCTCGATGCCGTCCAGCATCATCTGCAGGCCGCGGCGCACGCACTGGATGACGATGTCGTCCTTGTTCTTGACGTAGTAGTACAGCGTGGGTTTGCTGACGTGCAGGCGCGCCGCGATGTCGTCCAGCGACGTGGCATGAAAGCCGCGTTCATTGAAGAGCTGCGCCGCCGTGGAAAGCACCGCGTCCCGCTTGGCCTCCCGCTGCGCCTCCCGGTCGGGTGCGCGCCCCCACGGCGACGCCGGCGGGCGGGAGCGCGCTTGCGCGGCGGTCGGTTTCCTGGGCATCGGCGGGGCTTGGGGAAAGTACGGATGTTGGCGGGAGGGGTGCCGACCAGAATCCTACTTTCAAGTAACCAGTTTACGCAATAGTCGAAATCCGGACCGCAGCGCCGTGGCGGGTTCGGCGGCGCCTCGCGGTCACAACGAATCGATGGAGAGAGTCCCTGCGGACGCAAGCCCAGCCGCGCAGCCGATCCTGCAGGTCGAGGACATCACGCTCGCGTTCGGCGGCGTGCGCGCCCTCAGCGGAGTCGGCTTCGACGTGGCGCCGGGCACGATCACGGCGGTCATCGGGCCCAACGGCGCCGGCAAGACCTCGCTGTTCAACACCATCTCGGGCTTTTACCACCCGACGGGCGGACGGGTGCGCTTCAAGTCGCACGACATCACGCGCACGCCGGCGCCGCAGCGCGCGCGGCTGGGGCTGGGCCGAAGCTTCCAGAACATCGCGCTGTTCCGCGGCATGACCGTGCTGGACAACATCAAGCTGGGGCGCCATGCGCACCTGAAGACCAACGTGCTGGACGCGCTGCTGTATGTGGGACGCGCGCGCCGCGAGGAAGCCGCGCTGCGCGCGGACATCGAGGAACGCATCATCGATTTCCTGGAGATCGACCACATCCGCAACGCGCCGGTGGCGGCCCTGCCGTACGGCCTGCAGAAACGCGTGGAAATGGCGCGCGCGCTGGCCATGCAGCCGCAGGTGCTGATGCTGGACGAACCCGTGGCCGGCATGAACCGCGAGGAAACCGAGGACATGGCGCGCTTCATCCTCGACGTGCGCGCCGAATGGGGCATCACGGTGCTCATGGTCGAGCACGACATGGGCATGGTGATGGACCTGTCCGACCACGTCGTGGTGCTCAATTTCGGGCGGGTCATCGCGCAGGGCGTGCCCGATGCGGTGCAGCGCGACCCGGAGGTGGTGCGCGCCTACCTGGGCGCCGGCGACGTGGGCGACCTGCGCGAGCGCTTTCGGCGCGCGCTGACGGCGCAGGGGGCCTGATGGACTGGGCCTACCTGTTCGAGATCAGCTTGACGGGCATCGCCAGCGGCGGCCTGTACGCGCTCGCCGCCCTGGCATTCGTGATCGTCTACAAGGCCACCAAGGTGGTGAACATCGCCATCGGCGAGGTGCTCATGATGGGCGCCTACCTGTTCTTCACCTTCGGCGCCACCATGGCACTGCCATTGTGGGCCGCGGTCCCGGCGGCCGTGCTGGGCACGGGGCTGGTGGGCGCGATCATCGAGCGCACCATGATGCGGCCGCTGCTGGGCGAGCCGCCGATTTCCGCGTTCATGGTCACGGTCGGGCTGGCATCCGTCCTGATGGGGCTGGTCGAGATGATCTGGACCGCCGACCAACGGCGCCTGCCCGAGTTCATGCCCAACAAGCCGGTGACGATCGGCGACGCATTCCTGGCGCCCAAGGTGTTTTATGGCGCGCTGCTGTCGGCTGTCCTGATCGTGGCGGTGCTGCTGGTGTTCCGCTACTGGCGCGGCGGCGTGGCGCTGCGCGCCACCGCGTCGGACCAGGCCGCCGCCTATTCGATGGGCATCAACGTGACGCGCGTGTTCTCGCTGTCCTGGGTGGTGGCGGGCATGATCGCGGCAGTCTCCGGCATCATCGTCGGCTCCATCGGCGGGATTTCCTCCACCATGGGCGTGTTCGGGCTCTCGGTGCTGGTGGTGGTGATCGTCGGCGGGCTGGACAGCGTGCTGGGCGCGCTGCTGGGCGGCCTGCTGATCGGATGGATCGAAGCCCTGGCCGGCGCCTACCTGGGCGGCGAATACAAGTTGCTGGCCACCTTCATCGTGCTGGTCGTGGTGCTGATGATCCGCCCCTACGGCCTGTTCGGCACGCACGAGATCGAGAGGCTGTGACGTGCGCATAGGCACCTTCAAGGAAAGCTATGTCGCCGACGCCGCGCTGTTCGATTCGCGCACGCAGAAGGTATGGCTGGGCATTGGCGCGGCGCTGCTGCTGCTCTTCCCGTTCATCGCGTCGGATTACTGGCTGTACCTGGCCTGCCTGGTGAGCATCAACGTGGCCAGCGCCACCGGCCTGAACATCCTGACCGGCTACACCGGCCTGGTGTCGCTGGGGCAGGCGGCATTCATGGGCCTGGGCGCCTACACGGTGGCCATCCTGCAACTGCGCTGGGGCACGCCCTTCCTGCTCAACATATTGGCCGGGGGTGCCGTGGCGATGCTGGGTGGCCTGGTGGTGGGCATTCCCTCGCTGCGGGTCAAGGGCCTGTACCTCGCCATCGCCACCATCGCCGCGTCGTTCATCGCCCATTTCGTGTTCGCCAACAGCGCGTTCACCGGACGCACCGGCGGCCTCACCGTGCCGCCAGCGACCTTGTTCGGCACGCTGCTGGACACCTCGTTCCGCCTGTACTGGGTGATCGTGCCGATCACGATCCTCATGCTGCTGGGCACCGCCAACCTGTTCCGCACCCGCGTCGGCCGTGCCTTCATCGCCATCCGCGACCGCGACATCTCGGCCGAGGTGCTGGGCATCCCTTTGCTGCGCTACAAGCTGCTGTCCTTCGGGCTCTCGTCGTTCTATGCCGGGGTGGCCGGGGGCATGTGGGCCTATTTTTTCCGCGTGGTCACGCCCGAGAGCTTTCCGCTGCTCATGTCCATCTTCTTCCTGGCGGCGATCATCGTCGGGGGCATGGGCAGCGTGCTGGGCGGAATCCTGGGCGCGGTGTTCATGACGATGGTGCCCGAGCTGCTGAAGCTGATCGTGGGCCTGCTGCCCGGCGGGATCGAGCTCACCGTGTTTCTCTCGCCGGTGCGCACCGTGCTGTTCGGCGCCCTGATCATCGGCTTTCTGGTGTTCGAGCCGCATGGGCTCGCGGAAATCTGGCGGCGCACGCGCCGGTTTTTCCATTTGTGGCCGTTCCGCAGCTGACAAGGCGCAGCGCAGCGACCGTTCGCACACGTTCAACCCTAGGAGACGAGCATGAAGACATCCCGCATTTCCCAACGCCGCCGCAGCCTGCTGCTGGCCGCCGGCGCCTCGCTGGCGGCGCCCCTGGTCCGCGCGCAGGCCGCCGAGGACATCGTGCTCGGCGGCTCCATTCCGCTCACCGGCGTGTTCGCGTTCGCCGGCGTGGGCATCAACGCCGGCATCGGAGACTACGTGAAGATCGTCAACGACGGCGGCGGCATCAAGGGCCGCAAGGTCCGCTACGTGCCGGAAGACACCGGCTACAAAGTGGACGTTTCGGTGGCGGCGTTCAAGAAGATCACCAGCCAGAACAAGGTCAACCTCTATTACGGCGACTCGACCGCGTTTTCCAAGACGATCAATCCCGAGCTCGACCGCTTGGGCAGCCTGCTGATGACCGGCGCTTCGTTCGCGACCGAGTTGAACAACGCCAAGAAATATCCGAGCCAGTTCCTGGTGGGCCC
>JAMPXR010000105.1 GCA_023701085.1 Ramlibacter sp.
GCCTTCACCGCGCAGCACGGCGCAGCGCACGGTGTCGTCCGCGGCCACGTCGCGCCAGATCTGCGCCAGTTCGCGATGGCCCTCATGCCCGGCGGTGGGCAGTTTTCCGTTGAGCGCGCGCATGCGGACATCGAGCACGGCGTCGCCGGGACCCCGGCGCGAGATGGCGAGCGTCTGGTAACGGGTGTAGTCCATGATGGCGAAGGGGTTGCGGCGCGGCCGCCGAAAAATGCGAAGCTTATGCGACTTCATCGTTCGCGTCGCGCCTTCGCCGGTCGGGCAAGGGGTGATACGGGTCCTGCGCGGCCGATTTTGATGGCAGCATTTCCTGCTCGGCGGTAGGCTTGGTCCTACGCGTTCAGGGGCGCAGCCCGTCTGGTGCTCGCGTGCAGGCTTTGCTAGGGTCAGTCAACATGAATTTTGTGGATCTCCTTTTCCCGTCTTGCGCCTTGTTCCTCGATTTCGACGGCACCCTCGTGGACCTGGCGCCCCAGCCGGAGGCGGTCATCGTGCCGGCCGGCCTGGTGGAAACGCTGGACGGACTGAACGCTTACCTGGGCGGCGCGCTCGCCTTGATTTCCGGCCGCCCGATCGAGCAGATCGACGCATTCCTGCGCCCGCTGCGTGTGCCGGTGGCCGGCGTCCACGGGGCGGAACGGCGCGCCTTCGACGGGGCCGTCAGCCTGATGTCCACCCATCCTCTGCAGCGGGTGGAAGAGGCCGCGCTGGCGCTGGCGTCCCGACATCCGGGCCTGATCGTGGAGAACAAGCGCGGCTCGGTCGCGCTGCATTTCCGGCAGGCGCCCGAGCTCGAGCCGCTGTGCCTGCAGGCCATGCAGCGCGCCGTCGAGGAGTCGCCGGGGCTGACCTTGCTGCGCGGCAAGATGGTGTTCGAGGCCAAGCCCGGCGGCGCCAGCAAGGGGCAGGCGATCGCGGCATTCCTGCAGGAGCCGCCATTCGCCGGCCGCACGCCCGTGTTTGCGGGCGACGATTTCACCGATGAAGTCGGTTTTTCCACCGTCCAGCGGATGCAGGGGCTGGGCATCAAGGTCGGCGAAGGCGCCACCGTGGCCTGGCACCGCCTGGATTCACCGTCGGCGCTGCGTGACGAGCTGCGGCGGGCCGTGGACACAAGGAACGCCAAGGTGGGTGCATGAATGCTTCGTCCGAAACCGCGCCGCCCTCGCTCAACCTGGGTCTGATCGGCAACTGCGCCTACAGCGCGCTCATCGACGAGCGCGGACGCATCGTGTGGTGCTGCCTGCCGCGCTTCGATGGCGACCCGGTGTTCAACGCGCTGCTCGATCCGGGCGAAACCGGCGGCGTCTGGGCGTTCGAGATCGAGGGCTTCGCGCGCAGCGAACAGGATTACAAGCCCAACACGGCCATCCTGCGCACCCGGCTGTACGACCGCCAGGGGCAGGGCGTCGAGATCACCGACTTCGCGCCCCGCTTCAGCAGCCGGGACCGCATGTTCCGCCCGCTCACGCTGGTGCGGCGGGTGAAGGTGCTGGCGGGAACCCCGCGCCTGCGCGTGGTGATGCGACCGCGCTTCGACTGGGGCCGCCTGCCGCCCACCATCACCCAGGGCAGCCATCACGTCCGCTATGTCGGCGCGAACCAGGTCCTGCGGCTGACCAGCGATGCGCCCTTGAGTTACGTGCTGGCCGAAACCGTCTTCGTGGTCGACCGCCAGATGAATTTCATCCTGGGCCCGGACGAGACCCTGATGGGCGGCATCGAGGAAACCGCCCGACTGTTCGAGCAGGAAACCGCCAGCTACTGGACCACCTGGGCACGGCGCCTGGCGATCCCGCTGGAGTGGCAGGACGCCGTCATCCGCGCCGCCATCACGCTCAAGATGTCGCTGTTCGAGGACACCGGCGCCATCGTGGCGGCCATGACCACCAGCATCCCGGAGGCGCCGGGCAGCGGCCGCAACTGGGACTACCGCTTCTGCTGGCTGCGCGACGCGTTTTTCGTGGTGCGCGCGCTCAACAGCCTGTCCGAGGTCGGCACCATGGAGGACTACCTGCGCTGGCTGAACAACATCGTCGTGCGCTCGCAGGGCGGCCATATCCAGCCGCTTTACGGCATCGGGCAGGAGGAGCACCTGCCGGAAGCCATCCTCGGCCACCTGCCGGGCTATCGCGGCCAGGGGCCGGTGCGGGTGGGCAACCAGGCCCAGGAGCATTTCCAGCACGACGTGTACGGCAACATCATCCTGGGCGCATCGCAGTCCTTCCACGACCATCGGCTGTTCCGCCGCGCCGGCCGCACCGAGTTCGGTTACCTCGAAGCGGTGGGCGAGCAGGCCTTCCGCGTCTACGACCAGCCCGACGCGGGCATGTGGGAGTTGCGCACCCGCGCGCGCATCCACACCTCCTCGGCCCTGATGTGCTGGGCCGCCTGCGACCGGCTGGCCAAGGTGGCCGCCGCCCTGAAGCTGCCGGACCGCATCCGCTACTGGCGCGAGAGGGCCGACACCGTGCGGGAACGCATCCTGGCCGAAGCCTGGAACGAACAGCGCCAGGCCTTCGCCGAGAGCTTCGGCGGACGCGACCTGGATGCCAGCGCCCTGCTGATGGTCGAGGTGGGCTTCATCGACCCGAACGACGCGCGCTTCATCGCCACCGTGGACGCGCTGGAGAAGTCGCTGTGCGACGGCCCGTACATGCGGCGCTACGAGGCGCCCGACGACTTCGGCAAACCGGAGACGGCGTTCAACATCTGCACCTTCTGGCGCATCGACGCGCTCGCCCGCATCGGCCGCCGCGGGCAGGCGCGCGAGATCTTCGAGGTCATGCTGCGCAGCCGCAATCCGCTGGGCCTGCTGTCCGAGGACACCCATCCGGTGACGGGCGAGATGTGGGGCAATTTCCCGCAGACCTATTCGATGGTCGGCCTGATCAACGCGGCCGTTCGCCTGTCGGCGCCCTGGGACACGGTCATCTAGGGTCGGCGATGTCCCGCCTGGTCGTCGTTTCCAACCGCCTGGCGGACCCGCGCAAGACGGCGGCAGGCGGGCTGGCGGTGGCGCTGGCCGAGGTGCTGAACAACACCGGCGGCCTGTGGTTCGGCTGGAGCGGCAAGATCGTGGAGGCATCCGCCGGCGGCCAATCGGGCGAAGGCGAGCTGCACAGCCAGCAAGCCGGCCCGGTGCGGCTGGTGACGCTGGACCTGAGCCGGGAAGACCACGATGCCTATTACGTGGGCTACTCCAACGGCGTGTTGTGGCCGGTGTTCCATTACCGGCTCGACCTGGCGGATTTCGACGCGGGCTACATCGCCGGCTACCGGCGCGTGAACCAGCTGTTCGCGCGCAAGCTCAAGCCGCTGCTGCACCCCGACGATATCGTGTGGGTACACGACTACCATCTCATACCGCTGGCCGCCGAGCTGCGCGCGCTCGGCTGCAACCAGCGCATCGGCTTCTTTTTGCACATCCCGCTGCCGCCCCCGCTCATCCTGGCCGCGATCCCGGGGCACGACTGGCTGATCCGCGCGCTGTTCGCCTACGACCTGGTGGGATTCCAGAGCCAGGCGGACCATTCGCACTTCTGCAGCTACGTCCAGGCCGAGGCGCACGCCCAGGACCTGGGGGAAGGACGCTGGCGGGCGTTCAACCGCACGGTGCACGCGGGGGCTTTTCCGATCGGCATCGACGTGGAGGAGTTCACGGCGCTGACCAACGCGCCCGACGGCCGGGACATGTTCCAGCGCATGCGGCGCGAATACTCCCGCCGCAAGCTGCTGGTGGGGGTGGACCGGCTCGACTATTCCAAGGGTCTGCCGCAGCGCATGCGGGCGTTCCGCGAGTTGCTGCAGCGCCATCCGGAAACGCACAGCAGCGCGACCCTGATCCAAATCGCCTCGCCCAGCCGCGAGGACGTCAGCGCCTACAACGACATCCTGCACGAGCTGGAAAGCCTGTGCGGGTCCATCAACGGCAACTTCGGCGAGCTCGACTGGATGCCCGTGCGCTACATCCACCGCACCGTGGCGCGCACCCGGCTGCCCGGCCTGTTCCGCGCCAGCCGCGTGGCACTGGTCACGCCGCTGCGCGACGGCATGAACCTGGTCGCCAAGGAATTCGTGGCGGCGCAGGATCCGGAGGACCCGGGCGTGCTGGTGCTGTCGCGCTTCGCCGGCGCGGCCGAACAGCTGCGGGAGGCGCTGCTGGTCAATCCGTACGACACCGAGGGCACGGCCAGCGCTATCCACCTGGCGCTGCAGATGCCCCTGGAAGAGCGGCGCGAAAGGCACCAAGCCTTGATGGCGACGATCCGCCGCACCGATGTGCACTGGTGGTGCGACGCCTTCCTGGATACCTTGGCCAAGGCGCAGGCCGAGGAGACCGGCACGCCCTGGCTGCGGCTTTAGGCCGCCTGGCCCCCGGCGCGCCCCAGCAGGGCGATCGTCTGCGCGTCACTTTGTCCCGCGAAGTATTTCTGCAGGCATTGCTGGAACACCGCCTCGCCGGATTGCGCCTGCCCGAACAAGGTCATGCTGGAGTGGAACTTGAGGTCGTCGGGCGCGCCGAAGATGTCGTGGATCGATCGGCCCTCGATCGCCAGCACCAGTTCCGCGCATTCGCGTAGCCGCGCGCCCAGCAGTGGATGGGCCAGATAGGCCTGGGCCTCGTCCAGCGAGGCGATCGCGTAATGCCGCGCCATCGCGCTGAACCCCAGCCCGGCCAGCTGCGGGAACACGAACCATATCCAGTGACTGCGCTTGACGCCCGCGCGCAACTCGTCCAGCACCTGAGCGTACACGGGCGCCTGGGCTTGCACGAAGCGCTGGAGGTCGTGTGGATCGTCCATACCCGGCCCGCCTGCCGGCTCGCGCCTTCAGCCCTTGAGCGGCGCGATCTTCTGCTCGATCGCCCCGAAGACGCTCAGCCCATCGCGGCCCTTCATCTCGATCCTGATGGTGTCGCCGAACTTCATGTACGCGGTCGAAGGTTTGCCGTCCAGGATCGTCTCGATCGCGCGCTTTTCCGCGATGCAGCTGTAGCCCTTGGTCCATTCCTTGCGCCCGTCGACTTCGGCGGCGCGGTTGCTGACCGTGCCGGAGCCGACGATGCTGCCGGCGCGCACGTTGCGCGTCTTGCAGATGTGGGCGATGAGCTGGCCGAAGTGGAAGGTCATCTCGGGGCCGGCGTCGCACATGCCCACGGTGCGGCCGTTCCAGCTGCTTTGCAGCGTGAGGTGCAGGCGCCCCTTGTCCCAGGCCTGGCCCAATTCGTCCGGCGTCACGGCCACGGGGCTGAAGGCGGTCGCCGGCTTGCTCTGGAAGAAGCCGAAACCCTTGGCGAGTTCGTCCGGGATCAGGTGGCGCAGCGACACGTCGTTGGCCAGCATGACCAGGCGGATCCCCTCCAGCGCCTGCTCGGGCGTGGCGCCCATTGCGACGTCGCCGGTGACCACCACGACTTCGGCCTCGAAGTCGATGCCGAAGTCCTCACTGGGCACGATGACGTCGTCCTGGGGGCCGAGGAAATCGTCGCTGCCGCCTTGGTACATCAGCGGCTCGGTGTAATAGTTGGCCGGCACCTCGGCGCCGCGCGCCAGCCGCACCAGCTCCACATGGTTGATGTAGGCCGAGCCATCGGCCCACTGGCAGGCCCGCGGCAGCGGCGCCATGCACTGGGCGGGGTCGAAAGGAAAGGCGTGGCGGGCCTTGCCGGCGTTGAGGGTCTCGTACAGGTCCTGCAGCTGCGGCGACAGGAAGCCCCAGTCGTCCATGAGCTGCTGCAGGCGGCCCGCGATGCCGGTCGCATAATGCGCCGAGCCCAGATCGCGCGAGACCACCACCAGCTGCCCGTCGCGCGAGCCGTCCTTGTAGGTCGCCAGCTTCATCGATTGCCTCCGCTAGGGGGATGCGCTACAGTCGAAAGACGTTACGCATTGTGAAATGAATTTACCTAATCGTAATTCTAGCGGACGCGATCCCAGATGAAGGAGCGCGCCGGCATCCAGTCGGTCGAAGTCGGCTTTGCCTTGCTGCAGGCGCTTTCGGACGCGCCGGGCCCGCTGATGCTGCGCGACCTGGCCGCTGCTGCCGGGATGAGCGCGGCCAAGGCGCACCGCTACCTGGTGAGCTTCCAGCGGCTGCAATTGGTGGCGCAGGACCCCGGCAGCACCCGCTATGACCTCGGCCCCGCCGCGCTCAAGCTGGGGCTGGCCTCGCTGTCGCGGCTGGACGCCGTCAAGCTGGCACGCGGGCGCATCGCGGAGCTGATGGAGCAGATCGGCCACACGCTCGCCCTGGCGGTGTGGGGCAATCACGGCCCCACGATCGTGCATTGGGAGGAGGCGCCCGACGCCGTGACCGTGAACCTGCGGCTGGGCGATGTCATGCCGCTGCTGTCGTCGGCGACCGGACGCTGCTTCGCGGCGCACCTGTCGCAGGATGCGATCGCCCAGCTGCTGGCCGAGGAGATCGCCCGGGGGCGCCGGCAAGGCCGCGCGGATGTGCCCGCCAGCCTGGACGAAGCGCGCGCCCTGCTCGAAGAGGTGCGGCGGCGCGGCGCCGCCCGCGTGGTGGACACACTGGTGCCGGGCATCGTGGGCTTTTGCGCGCCGGTATTCGATTCGGACGGGCATATCGTGCTGGGCATGGTGGCGCTGGGGCCGCTGGGCAGCTTCGACCCGGAATGGGACGGCGCGGTCGAGCTGCCGCTGCGCGCGGCAGCCCATCGGCTCTCGAGCGACCTGGGGTACCGGGGGTGAGAGGGCCCACGGCCGTGGCTTGGCGGCCGCTCGCGCTGCTGACCGCGGCCGTGCTGGCCGCCCATGGGGTGCTGCTGCGCGCGCCGCGGCCGATGCCGGTCGGTGCCACGGTGGATGCGCGGCCGTTCACCACGCGCCATATTTCCATCGCACCGCAACGCGCGGCGGCCGCGGACGCGCCGGCGGACGAGCGCGCGCCCCGTGCGCTGGCGAGCGGGCGGCCCGCGCAACCCCGGCCTGCGCCCGAGCGGGTGGCGCTGCCACCGTCCGCGGTGCCTGCGGCCCAGGCCCGTGCACCCGCCGCCGCCGCAGCCCAGGCCCGCGCAACCGCAGGGCCGCCCGAGCCGGCAGCGGCCGGCTCCCCGATGGCGCCCGCCTCGCCCGCCGAAGCTTCGGGTAGCCGGCTCCTGGTAGCCGCCCCGGTGCACCTGCGCTACGCCGTGGTGGCAACGGTGCGCGCGCAGGCCGCGGCGGGTCAGGCCGAGCTGGTGTGGCGCCACGACGGGGAACGCTACGAAGCGCGGCTGGCGGTCAGCGCGCCGCCGCAGCCGACGCGCACCCAGCGCAGCGCCGGGCGCATAGGCGCCGAAGGACTGGCTCCGCTTCGTTTCTCGGACAAGGCGCGCGCCGAGGAGGCCGCGCATTTCCAGCGCGAGGCCGGCAAGGTCACGTTCAGCAGCAACAAGCCGGAGGCCGTCCTGCTCGCCGGTGCGCAGGACCGCCTGAGCGTGCTGCTGCAGCTCGGCGCGATGCTCGCCGGCGCGCCGGGCAAGTTCCCCGTGGGCACCGTCATCGCCGTCCAGACTGCCGGAACGCGCGACGCCGACACCTCGGTTTTCATTGTCGAGCAGGACGAGAAGCTGGAGTTGCCCGGCGGGACGGTGGACGCCGTGAAGCTGACCCGCGGCCCGCGCCGGGAATTCGACCCGGCGCTGGAGGTCTGGCTCGCCCGCAGCATGGATTACGTCCCCGTGCGCCTGCGTCTGACACAGCCGAACGGCGATTCGGTCGATTACCAGTGGTCCTCCACCGACAAGGGCTGAGCCGGCCGTGGCCTAGTCTTGCCATGGAGGGAACTCCCTCAGCGTTTGCCCGGTCCACCTTGAAACTGGCTCAAACGTTGCTAGATACGGGCAGAAGGAAATTAGCACCATGCAAATGCTCTATGACTCCGACTCGTTCGTGGTCGTGCACATGCAGGCCAATGAACCCCTGGAAGGGGAACCCGCGCCCCGCATTGCCCGGCACGGGTTCGAGA
>JAMPXR010000106.1 GCA_023701085.1 Ramlibacter sp.
AAATCGATGCCCAGCTGATCGCCGACTCGATCACCCAGCAGCTCGAAAAGCGCATCATGTTCCGCCGCGCCATGAAGCGCGCCATGCAGAACGCGATGCGCCTGGGCGCGCAGGGCATCAAGATCATGTCGGCCGGCCGGCTGAACGGCATCGAAATCGCGCGCACCGAGTGGTACCGCGAAGGCCGGGTGCCGCTGCACACGCTGCGCGCCGACATCGACTACGGTTTTTCTGAAGCCAAGACCACCTACGGCGTCATCGGCGTCAAGGTCTGGGTCTACAAGGGCGACACCCTGGGCCGCAATGACGCTCCCTCGCTGGACGCCACGCCGCGTCCCGAGGGCGAAGAGCGCCGTGGCCCGCGTGGCCCGCGCCGCGATGGCCGCCCGGGCGACCGGCCGGCCGGCGATCGCCGCGGTCCCCCGCCCCGCCGCAGTGCCGCCGGCGCTGGCAATGTCGCGCCGTCCGACGGCAGCGACAAGCCCGCCGAGGCAACGACAGGTGCCGAAGCACCGAAATCTACCGTTAAGCGCGTCCGCAAAGCCGCGCCGGCCGCCACCCCGGCCGACGGTAAAGGAGAGTAAACATGCTGCAACCCGCTCGCCGCAAATACCGCAAAGAGCAGAAGGGCCGCAACACCGGCATCGCCACCCGGGGCAACTCGGTGGCCTTCGGTGACTTCGGCCTGAAGTGCACGGACCGCGGCCGCCTGACGGCCCGCCAGATCGAAGCCGCGCGCCGCGCGATTTCCCGCCACGTCAAGCGCGGCGGCCGCATCTGGATCCGTGTGTTCCCCGACAAGCCGATCTCCCAAAAGCCCGCCGAAGTGCGGATGGGCAACGGCAAGGGCAACCCGGAGTACTACGTGGCTGAAATCCAGCCGGGCAAGGTCGTGTTCGAGATCGTCGGCGTGCCCGAGGAGCTCGCCCGCGAGGCGTTCCGCCTGGCCGCCGCCAAGCTGCCGCTGCGCACGACCTTCGTCAGCCGCATGATCGGCGCGTGATTCAGGAGTGATGAAAAATGAAAGCTGCTGAACTGCGCAAGAAAGACGTTGCCGGCCTCCAGTCCGAGGTCAAGGAGCTGCAAAAAGCCCACTTCGGCCTGCGCATGCAGAAGGCCACGCAACAGCTCAACAACACCGGCACGCTGCGCGCCACGCGCCGCGACATCGCCCGCGCCAAGACCATCCTGGCGCAAAAGCAAGCCGAAGAGCGGGCCAAGACGCCCGCCGCCAAGTAAGGAGTGGCCATGGCGGAAACCAAGACATCCCTCAAGCGCACCCTGATCGGCAAGGTCGTCAGCGACAAGCGGGCCAAGACCGTGACGGTTCTGGTGGAGCGCCGCGTCAAGCACGAGCTGTACGGCAAGATCGTCGCCAAGTCGAGCAAATACCACGCGCACGACGAAAAAGGCGAGTTCCACACCGGGGACGTGATCGAGATCACCGAGAGCCGGCCTTTGTCCAAGACGAAGAACTGGGTGGCCACGCGGCTGGTCGAGAAGGCCATCGAAGTCTGACCCCAGCGCTCTGGGTGAAATGAAAACGGCCCACAATGTGGGTCGTTTCTTTTTTTGAAAGTCCAGCAAGATGATCAAGGTGGGTGATGCACTGCCCGATGTGACGGTGCGGGAGTATTCGGAGGTCGAGGGCGAAGGCTGCAGCATCGGCCCGAACCCGGTGAAGATCGCGCAGGTCGCTGCCGGCAAGACCATTGCGCTGTTCGGGCTGCCGGGCGCCTTCACGCCTACCTGCTCGGCCAAACACGTGCCGGGCTACGTCGAGAAGGCCGACGAGTTCAGGAAGGCCGGCGTGGACGAGATCTGGTGCATCAGCGTCAACGATGCCTACGTGATGGGCGCCTGGGCGCGCGACCAGAAGACCGGCGACAAGGTGCGCATGCTGGGCGACGGCAATGCCGATTTCGCCCGGGCCGTAGGCCTCACGCTGGACCGCACCTCCGCCGGCATGGGCACCCGCAGCGCGCGCTACTCGATGCTGGTCAAGGATGGCAAGGTGGCGGTCCTGAATATCGAGGCGCCGGGCAAGTTCGAGGTCAGCGACGCGGAGACGCTGCTCGCGCAGGCGCGGGCGAGGAACTGAGGGGACCGGGGCCGGGCATCAGGATCGCAGGCGCGAACCACTGCGGCGAATCCACCCCTGACCCCGCTGCCTATTCCAGCTGCGCCTTCAGGTAATGCGCGCCCGGGATCGGGTTGTGGTAATAGGGGGGGATTTCCTCGAAACCCAGATCCACATAGAGCGCGCGCGCGGCCTCCATCTCGTCGAGCGTGTCCAGCAGCACGCAGTCATAGCCGCCCTGGCGGGCTGCGTCCAATATGGCTTCGGCGAGCTGGCGCCCCAGGCCGAAGCGGCGGAACGGCTTGCGCACATAGAGACGCTTCATCTCGCAGGCATTGGGGTAATCGGTGGCATCCAGGGGCCGCAGCGCGCAGCAGCCCGCGAGGCGGCCGTCGACCGTGGCCAGCAACAAGGCGCCGCGCGGCGCGGCGTAGTGGCCCGGCAGATCCGCGAGTTCCTCGTCGAACTGCTGGAAGCAAAGGTCCACGCCCAGCGCATGCGCGTACTCGCGAAACAGCTCGCGCACGCCGTCGAATTCTTCCGCGCTGGTGGGCGCGATCAGGCGTATCAGCGGTTTCGGTCCGTTATTCACGAGGGTGCGGCGATTGCGATCCGCAAGTTTAATGCGCGGCAGCGATGGCGAACGGCCAGGGTGCCTTCGGTGCGCGGCAGGCCGCGGCCAGCCGGGCGTGACGGCGCATCAAATCAAATCACCTTGTCCTGCCTGAGCTGCGCGAAGCGCTCGACCGAGCAGCCAAGCAGCTCGCGCAGCACCTCCTCGGTGTGTTGTCCGAGCAAGGGCGGGGGCAGTTGCGCGCGCACGGGGGTGGCGCTCAGTTTCATCGGGCTGGACACCAGGCGCAATTCCGGCTGCAGGGGATGGTGCCATGGCGTCACCATGCCGCGCTCGCTCACTTGCGGATCGGCGAACACTTCGGCAATGCTGTTGATCGCGCCGCAGGGCACCTTGGCCGCTTCCAGGGCCGCCAGCCACTGGCTCTTGCCGCGGGTCTTCATGATCGGCTCCAGCAAGGGCACCAGAACGGCGCGATTGCGCACCCGGTCCTGGTTCTTCGCGAAGCGCGCGTCCGCGGCCAGGTCGGGCCTTTCTGCAATCTCGCAGAACCTCGCGTACTGGCTGTCGTTGCCCACGGCCAGGATGATGTGCTCCTTGCCGCCGTCGGCCGCTGGCGCGACCTCGAACACCTGGTACGGCACGATGTTCTGGTGCGCGTTGCCGACGCGCCCCGGCGCCTTGCCGCTGACCAGGTAGTTCGCGCCCAGGTTCGCGAGCATCGCCACCTGAGAGTCGAGCAGGGCCATGTCGACATACTGGCCCTCGCCCGTGCGTTCCGCGTGGCGCAGCGCGGCCAGGATGGCCACGGTGGCATACATGCCGGTGAACAGGTCGGCGACCGCCACGCCGACTTTTTGCGGGCCGCCGGCCACGGGATGGCCCTGCGCGTCGATCTGGCCGTCGCGTTCGCCGGTGACGCTCATGAGCCCGCCCATGCCCTGGATCGCGTAGTCGTAACCCGCCCGTTCGCGATACGGGCCGGTCTGGCCGAAGCCCGTGATGCTGCAATAGACGATGCGCGGGTTCAGGCGCTGCACGGCCGCGTAGTCGAGGCCGTAGCGCGCCATGTCGCCGACCTTGAAATTCTCGACGAACACGTCGCAGTGCCGCACCAGTTCGCGGATCAAGGCCTGGCCCTCGGCTTGCGCGATATCGCAGGTGACCGAGCGCTTGTTGCGGTTGGTGCCCAGGTAATACGCCGCTTCCGCCGTTTCCGTGCCGGCCGCGTCCTTGAGAAAAGGGGGGCCCCAGCTGCGCGTGTCGTCGCCGCTGCCCGGCCGTTCGATCTTGATCACATCGGCGCCCAGGTCGGCGAGCGTCTGTGTGCACCAGGGTCCCGCCAGCACGCGGGAGAGGTCGAGAATGCGGATGCCATCGAGTGAAGTCATGGAGCGGCATTGTCGGCGAAATCCGCGAACGTTCCCGCGGGGATGGTCATGGCCCGCTGTCCGGAACCTGGTCGGGCGTGACCAGGCCGCGCGGCACTCAAGCGGTCTGGTTCAGCCGCTTCCACAGCGTGGTGCGCGACATGCCCAGCCGCCTGGCGGCCTCGGCCTTGTTGCCGCCCGATTCTTCCAGGGCCTTGCGGATGAGCGCCCGCTCGACCTCCTCGTCGGCGACCGGCAGGTAATGGTGCCGGGCCGGGGCGGCGGACGCAAGCGGCGCCGCCTGCGCAGGCGCGCCCGCCATCACCTCGTTCAACAGATGCCGGGTGCCGATGGTCGTGCCTTCGGCCTGGACCACCGCGTACTCGAGCACATTGAACAGGTGCCGCACGTTTCCCGGCCAGTCATACGCCTCGAGCGCCGCCATGGCCTCGCCCGACAAGGTCAGGTCCGGCCGCTGGTAACGCTGCGTGAGCTCGCCCAGCAGCTTGCTGGCCAGCAGCGGAATGTCCTCGCGGTGGTCCCGAAGCGCCGGTACCTCCAGGGGCAGCACGCGCAGGCGGTAATACAGGTCCTCACGGAACTCGCCGCGCTTGACCATGGCCGCCAGGTCGCGGTGGGTGGCGGCGATCACGCGCACGTCGACCTTGCGCGGGTGGTTCTCGCCGACACGGACCACCTCGCGCTCCTGGAGCACGCGCAGCAACTTGGTCTGGATGGCGGGCGACACTTCGCCGATCTCGTCGAGCAACAGCGTGCCGCCGTTCGCCGCTTCGAAGCGCCCGAGGCGCAGCGCGACCGCGCCCGAAAACGCGCCCTTGGCATGGCCGAACAGCTCCGACTCCAGCAGGTTTTCGGCGAGCGAGGCGCAGTGGACCGCGACGTAGGCGCCGGCCGAGCGCGACGAATTGTCGTGTAGCGCCCGTGCCACCAGTTCCTTGCCGACGCCGCTTTCGCCCGTGATCAGCACGTTGGCTTCGCTTGCCGCGGCACGCAGCACCTTCTGGTAGAGGTTCTGCATGGTGCGGCTGCGTCCGATCAGCCCGCCGAGCTGCCAGCGCTCGCGGACCTCCGTTTCCAGCGCCAGCTCGCGCGAGCAGTCGCGCAGGATGATCGCGCAACTCAGCGCGGAATCACCGGGCGGCAGCCGCATGGCCCACATGCGCAGCGACACGAAGCTGCCGTCGCGCCCCTTGAGCACGACATCCTGGGTCTTGCGGTCCTCGCCTTGGGCGCGCATGAGCGAACAGTGTCCCCGGGATTCGCATTCGCGGGCGCACGCGGTACCCACGAAGAGCGAAGGGCACAGACGGCCCACGAACGACTCGTCGACCTGGCTCAGCATGCGCCGGGCGGCCAGGTTCATGTCCAGCACCTTGCGGCTGGCATCGAGAAACAGGACGCCTTCTTCCAGGCTGTCCAGAAAGATCCGCAGTGTCGCCAGGCTTTGCATCGCTCCCCCGTTCAACTTCGGCTCCCCGTTCAACTGGACGTTCATCTGAACGTCCAGTTGTGATGCAGAAGTATATTGCAGCCGTCGAGTTTTTTAATAAATCACTTTATTTTCAATGGTTTATAACATTGGCCCGGTTGTTGCTGAGCGAGGGTGGAGGCAAGTTCATTCTGTCTCTATGAAATTTACTTCAACTTCTGAAAGACCCCTGCAATGAGTTTCAAAGCAATCTTTACCATCTCCGCCCTTGCCGCCATCGCCGCCACCGGCGCCCATGCCGATGAAGCCGATGCATCGCAATACGCGATCCAGTTCCAGGGCAGCCGCACGCGTGCCGAAGTCATGGCCGAAGCCGCCCGTGTTCCGGCCACGCGCAGCACCGAGCCTGCCGCGTCGCGCGTGGCGGCACCCCTGCAGTCGCGCGTCGACGCCAAGGTACTGCGCGCCCAGGCTGCCGAAGCCGTGCGACTGGGCCAGATCTCGCGCGGCGAAGCCGGCCACATGTGAGCAGCCCCCCGGCGGCCCGGCTGAGCGATCCGCCCCCGGGGCGCTCGGCCACCGGGCGGCCGCTCCGGCCGACAGTGATGCCGATGTGGATTCAACTGAAAGGATGACGAATGAAACGAGGCCTTTTCGCGCTGCTGGCGGCAGCCGCCTGCGTCCCCGCCATGGCTGACCAGGCGTTGGCGACCAGCAGGAATTGCATGGCCTGCCATGCGCTCAACAAGAAGCTAGTGGGTCCGGCGTACAAGGACGTCGCCGCCAAGTACGCCGGCCAGAAAGATGCGGTGGACAAGCTGGCCGTCAAGATCCTGAAGGGCAGCACCGGCGTCTGGGGCCCGGTCCCGATGCCGGCCAATACCCAGGTGAAGGAAGACGAAGCCAGGAAGCTGGCAACCTGGGTGCTGAGCGTCAAGTAGGCGCGCCGGCGTTCCCCCGCGCAGGCCGCCGCGCACGCGGGCCGCCGGATCGAAACGGCCGCTGCCTTGCCTTTCGCGGGTCGACGCGGCGGACGGTAATTACAACGGAGAGAACAGAGGAAGACATATGCAGCAGATCGCCTGGTTACTTTCAATCGCGCTGATGGCCTTGATCGCCATGGCGTTCGCCTTCGTTGCCGTGAACTCGGGCGCGCGCGCCGCAGACTACAAGCCCTTGCAGGTTCGGGCCTATCGCATCCGCGCCCGGCTGTTCTGGGCGCTGGTGCTGGTGTTCGGGCCGGCGATGATCTACACGCTGATGGAGCTGCCCTACGGCGCCAGCCATGCCCGATCCAATGGCGCCGGTGCGCCCCCCGTCAGCATCGACGCCCGGGGATTCCAGTGGCGCTGGGAACTGAGCCGCAACCACGTCCCCGTCGGCCAGGCCGTGGAGTTTCGCGTCACCAGCGCGGACATCAATCATGGCTTCGCGTTGTACGACCCGGACATGCGCCTGGTCGCGCAGACCCAGGCCATGCCCGGCTACACCAACAAACTCAACCACACCTTCGCCACGGCGGGCACCTACAAGGTCTTGTGCCTGGAGTACTGCGGCATCGCGCACCACAACATGATCGCCGAGATCAAGGTCGGCGACTTGTGAGGCAGGAGACGGACATGACGAGCTATCGCGATATTTCCCACCATGACCATGGCGCCGACGCCGGCGTGCTGGCTTACCTGGTCACGGCGGCCGCCGTGCTGCTGCTGATGATGGTCTTGGGCCTGCTGATGCGGCTGGAGCAGGCCCAGGTCATCAACCTGGGCCCGATGTGGTTCTACCAGCTCATGACGCTGCACGGCGCCGGCATGGTGGGCATCGCGGCCATCGCCGGGGCCGCCATCATGTGGCATTTCCTGCGTCAATACGTCGATCTGTCCAGGCCGATCTTCGTTGCCAACCTGGCGCTGTTCCTCGTGGGCGTGGCCATGATCCTGGCCAGCGTCCTGCTCGGGAATTTCCATGGCGCCTGGACCTTCCTGTACCCGATGCCGTCCAAGGCGATGGGCATGTGGAGCCAGGAGGCGGCGGCCCTGTTCATGGGCGGGCTGCTGGTGATCGGCGTCGGTTTCCTGCTGATGCACCTGGACGTCGCCCGAGCCATCATCGCCCGTTACGGCAACTTCGGCCGCGCGCTCGGCTGGCCGCAGCTGTTCGGGGCGGACGACGGCAAGGCGCCGTCCCCGACCGTGGTCGCCAGCACGATGGTGACGATCGTCAACATCACGGGCCTGGTCGCCGGCGCCACCATCCTGACCATGATGCTGGTCAACCTCTATGTCCCCAGCTTCGAGATCGACCCCTTGCTGGCGAAGGGCCTGATCTACTTCTTCGGCCACGTCTTCATCAACGCCACGATCTACATGGCGGTGATCGCCGTCTACGAGATCCTGCCGCGCTACACCCAGCGTCCCTGGAAGGCCAACAAGGTCTTCCTGGCTTCCTGGACCGCGTCCACGCTGATGGTGATCTTCATCTTCCCGCA
>JAMPXR010000107.1 GCA_023701085.1 Ramlibacter sp.
GCCAAAGCCTTGATGCGCGCCGCCGCCAAGGTCATGACGACGACGGCGCATTACGTGTGACCGTCACGCGGACACCAGCTCGAAGCTGGTCGTGATCTCGGCCGTCTTGCCCAGCATCACGCTGGCGGAACAATACTTGTCGTGGCTCATGGCGATGGCGCGTTCAACCGGGCCGGGCTGAAGCGCGCGCCCGGTCACCGTGAAGTGCATGTGGATCCTGGTGAACACCTTGGGATCGGCGGGCGCGCGCTCGGCCGTGAGCTTGACGGAGCAGCCGCGCACGTCGTGGCGGCCGCGCTTGAGGATCAGCACGACGTCGTACGCGGAACAGCCGCCGGTGCCTGCCAGCACGGTCTCCATCGGCCGAGGCGCCAGGTTGCGGCCTCCGTTGCGCGGCTGGTCGGCGTCCGGCGCCCCGTCCATCACGAGGACGTGGCCGCTGCCGGTTTCGGCGAGAAATCCCATATCGGAGCGGGTTCCCGTCGAACCCGTCCAGCTGACCGTGCATTCCATGAAAGCTCCTATCGCACTGGCTTTCGCCCTATTAACTGTGCTAATACATTGCCGCCAGTCTCAGTTTGAGACCGTTGAGGTTGCTGCGACGCAACAAAACTCAGGCTATACTGGCTATGCAGCATAACGGTTCGTTGTGCTCCCTTGTGGCTGCGGGCAGGACAGCGTTACCGGCCCGCGCCGCAAACTGCAGGTTGTCTCCTCCACCTCTCCTTTGGTGGATTTAGCCCCTGGATCGCACGGTCCGGGGGCTTTTTTCTGGGCGGCTTTCCGGCGAGCGCGCCGGGCGCAAGGGGCCGGCTGAGCAGGCGCTTATGATTGATCGGTCATGAAAAAGCAGCTGCAGCCGGCCGATTACCTCAAGAAGATCCTCACGGCGCGGGTCTACGACGTGGCTGTGGAGTCGGCGCTCGAGCCGGCCCGGAACCTGAGCCGGCGGCTGCACAACAAGGTGCTGCTCAAGCGCGAGGACCAGCAGGCGGTCTTCAGTTTCAAGCTGCGCGGCGCCTACAACAAGATGGCCCATCTCACGCCCGAGCAGCTCGGGCGCGGCGTGATCTGCGCATCGGCGGGCAACCACGCGCAAGGCGTGGCCCTGGCGGCGCACCGCCTGGGCGCCCGCGCCGTCATCGTCATGCCGATCACCACGCCGCAGGTCAAGGTCGACGCGGTCAAGTCGCTCGGCGGCGAGGTCGTGCTGCAGGGCGAGAGCTATTCCGACGCGTACGAGCATGCGGCGCGGCTCGAAAAGGAACACGGCCTCACGTTCGTGCACCCGTTCGACGATCCCGACGTCATCGCCGGGCAGGGAACGATCGCGATGGAGATCCTGCGCCAGCAGCAGGGACCGCTGGACGCGGTGTTCGTGGCGATCGGCGGCGGCGGCCTGGTCGCGGGCGTGGCCAACTACATCAAGGCGGTGCGTCCCGAGATCAAGGTGATCGGCGTGCAGATGAACGATTCGGACGCGATGGCCCGCTCGGTCGCCGCCAGCCGGCGCGTCGCGCTGCCGGACGTCGGCCTGTTCTCCGACGGCACCGCGGTCAAGCTGGTGGGCGAGGAGACCTTTCGCGTGGCGCGCGATCTGGTCGACGAGTTCATGACCGTGGACACGGACGCGGTCTGCGCGGCGATCAAGGATGTGTTCGTCGACACACGCAGCATCGTGGAGCCCGCCGGCGCGCTGTCGGTGGCGGCGATCAAGCAGTATGTGTCCCAAAGGAAGACCCGCGGCGAAACCTACGTGGCGATCCTGTGCGGCGCCAACATGAACTTCGACCGGCTGCGCTTCGTGGCCGAGCGCGCCGAGGTCGGCGAGGAGCGCGAGGCGCTGTTCGCCGTCACGATCCCGGAGGAGCGCGGCAGCTTCAGGCGCTTCTGCGGCGTGATCGGCACCCTGCCCGGCGGCCCGCGCAACGTCACGGAGTTCAATTACCGCATCAGCGATGCCGCCAGGGCGCATGTCTTCGTGGGCCTGACCACGCACGGCAAGGGCGAGTCCGGGAAGATCGCCGCCAACTTCAGCCGCCACGGCTTCGACGCGCTGGATCTCACGCACGACGACCTGGCCAAGGAGCACATCCGCCACATGGTGGGCGGCCATTCCGGGCTGGCGCGCGACGAGCGCCTGCTGCGCTTCGTGTTTCCGGAACGGCCGGGGGCGCTGATGAAATTCCTCTCGCACATGCGCCCGAGCTGGAACATCACCTTGTTCCACTATCGCAACCAGGGCGCCGATTACGGCCGCATCCTGGTCGGGCTGCAGGTGCCCGGGGACGACGACGGCGCCTTCAAGGAATTCCTGGACACCCTGGGTTACCCGCACATCGAGGAGACCGAGAACCCGGTCTACCGCCTGTTCCTGCGGACCTGAAGCGGTCCGTCAGGCGCGTGCGGGGCGGCCGCCGCGTCAGCGCCGGTAGTCGAGCTGCATGCGCTGCTGGAGGCGCTGCGCCACGCGCAGCGCCTCATTCAGCATGCGGCGGTCGATGTCGTTGAGCGACAGTACATCGATCAGGTTCGGATTGGCGGCGTCCGCCGGTTCGCGCGCCTGGGTTTGCAGCCGCAGCAGCTGGAGGTACTCGAAGGCGCGCACCCAGGCTTCGCTTTCATGGGCCGGCGCCCTGAGCCTGGGCGCGATGGCCTGCAGGCGCCGCCGTGTGCTGCCGGGCGCTATGCCGAAAGCCAGCCCATACAGCCGCGCCGCATCGACGAACACCATCGTGCCGTGGTGCTTCAGGTCGAACACGCGCCGGCCGGCCAGCTTGCGCGTTTCGGTTGCGCCGAGCCAGCTCAGCGGCACAGGATTGCCCAGGGCGTTGTCCGCCATCTGCTTGACAAAGCGCGGAACCCTGCCCGGCTCGCGCGTCACCAGCTCGATCAGCGGTTGCGCCAGGTCGCGGCCGCCCGCGACCGGCCGCAGGTCGAAGTAGATGCACGCCTTGAGCAGTTCCTCGGGCCCACCGCGCTCGATCCAGCCGGCGAAGCGCCTGCTCCATTCCGCGACGGTCAGGCAGCACGCCGGGTTCCCCGCCATGACCTGGCCCTTGCAGGTGGCATAGCCGCAGGTGGCGAGGCCGTCGTTGACGCGCCGCGCCAGGTCCAGCCAGCGCGCGCGGTCGCGCTCGGGCTGGCTGCTCTCGAACACCAGTCCGTTGTCCTGGTCGGTCAGGAGGGTCTGTTCGCTGCGCCCGTGCGACCCGAAAGCCAGCCAGCAGGCCCGCCCCAGATCGAGCTGCTGCCCGGCCGACAGCAGCTGCAGCATGCGCCCGGTGAGCCGGTCGTTGAGCTGGCTGAGCAGCTCACACACCGGGCGGGCGCCCACGTCATGTGCCAGCAAGCCCTGCGCCAGCGCCCGCATCGCGCGTGATGCGGCGGCGAGTTCCTCGATGCTGTTCGCCGCGGCGATGACGCCGCCCAGCCGCTCCACCGGTTCCGCGAAAAGCCAATGCGGCGTCGCGGATTCGACCTCTTCCATCGGCGTCGAGGCGGCCGCCACGGTCAGTACTCCAGCTTGGCGTAGGCGGTGCGCTGCGACGCCTCGCGCGCCTGCTTGAGCGTGCGGATGCCGCGCTCGGCCAACAAGGGCACGAGCTTGAGGAACACCTCGCCGGTGACGATGGCGTCGCCCAGGGCAGTGTGGCGGCCGATCACCTGCACGCCCAGGCGCGCCGCGATCTGCTCGAGCCGGTGGTCGTCGGCGTGCCCGGGGTGCACCAGCGCCGACAGCAGCAGCGTGTCGAGGACCGGCTGCGCGAACACCACGCCGGTGCGCTCCTGGGCTATCTGCAGCAGGCGCATGTCGAACGCGGCGTTGTGGGCCACCAGCACGGTGTCTTCGGCGAAGCGCTGGAACGCGGGCAGCACCTTTTCGATGAACGGCTGGCCCGCCAGCATGGACGGGGCAATGCCGTGGATGGCCTGCGATTCGCGCCGCACCGCGGTGCGCGGACGCACCAGGCGGTCGAAGAATTCCTGCTCGAGCAGGCGCCCGTTGAGGATGCGCACGGCCCCGATCGAGATGATCTCGTCGCCACTGGACGGATCGAGTCCCGTCGTCTCGGTGTCGAAGACCGTGTAGGTCAATTCGCCCAGCGGCCGGTCGTCGAGTTCGGGGCGGCCCACGGGCTGGCTGAACAGGTCGAAGTCATAGTAGACGGGGCGTCCCCCGTGAGCCCGCGGCAGCGGGACGGCCTGCTCCGGCTGCGCCGCCGGCAGTTGCAGGCACAGCCGCTGCCTGGCGTCGGCGGCGTCGCCCTGGAACCATATTTCCGCGCCATGCTGGTCCAGCACCTGCTTGAGCGTGGCCGCACCCGCGACGGCGCCGATCGCCAGCGGCTGGTTTTCCCATTCATGCAGCAGCGCCGGATCGAGCGCGCCGGCCGGCCAGCACAGCGACAGGCGCACCCAGCGCCCCACCGCGCCCAGCTCCAGGCCGACCTCGGCGAGCCCGAACGCAGCCGCCAGCCGGGTCGCCAGATGCGACAGCGCCTGGACCATCGCATAACTGTTGACGCTCAGCCACAAGGGCGGGGCGGCAGCGGCGGCGGGTTCGTCCAGGATCTTCGGGCCGTCCGGCAGACTGCCGCGCAAGGCAAACACGAGGTCGTCGGCGAGCATGTCTTCCAGCAGCCAGGGCGTGCGCGGGGCGTCGCCCTGCGTGGCCAGCGCCTCTTCGAGCCGGCGCGACAGCTTGCCCGCCTCGTCGGCGATGACCTCGAAGAAGCGCTGGCGCCGCGGCGCGTCCATCTCCGGATATTGCTGCATGGTCTCCGCGGCGGCACGCAAATTGGCCAGCGCCGCCCGCGACCCCTCGGTCAGGTGCTGCAGCAACTGGTCCCGGCGGCTGTTGTCCTCCACCGCGCGGGTGATGTCTTCCAGGATCAGCACGAAACCTGAAATGGCCCCCTGCTGGTCCAGCACCGGCGCCACCTGGGCGCGCAGCAGGCGCCCGCCGCGCGTCGTGACGAAGCGCGCCACCGGCTGGGCCGTGCCCTGCTTGAGCCGGTGACCGAGCTGGCCCAACGCGTGGATGATCGGGCTGCGGTCGAGGATGCCGAAGATGGAGCGCCCCAGGCCCACCGGGACCTCGGCCTCGTCCGCCTGCTCCAGCAGGCGGCTGGCCCGCGCGTTGTACAGCAGGATGCGCCCTTCGCTGTTGCACACCAGCACGCTCTGCGCCAATTCGGACATCAGGGCGGCCAGCCGGTTGCGCTCCTGCGCGAGATGCGCCTTGGCCTCGTCGATGCGCGCCTGCACGTCCTGCTGCAGCGTCCGGTGCGCGTCCGCCAGTTCGTTGACGGCGGCCCCCAGCTGGTGCATTTCCGCGGCACCGGTGGGCGCGAGGCGGTGCGCCGGGTGCACCGAATGAATCAGGCGCACTTCCTCGGCCAGCTTGACGGCGGCCTGCGGATAGGCCGCCAGCACCAGGCGCAGCAGCGTGCCGATCACCAGCGGCGGCAACAGCGCGAGCATGACCAGCAGCATGGTGCGCGCCCCCAGGATCGCGGCCAGGGCGGAGCGCTCGTGCGGCTGCAGGTCGGCCCACAGCGCGTAACACGCCAGGGCCACCAGGGCCAGCGCCAGCAGGCTGGCCAGCACCAGCCACAGCAGGTATTTCGCGCGCAGGCTCATCACCGCCGTGCGAAGCCGCTAGGCCATGTCGCCGAGCTGCCGCCGCACCTGCTCGAGCAGGTCGCGCGTCGAGAACGGCTTGGTGACGTAGGCATCGGCGCCCAGCGCCAGCCCCTTGGTCACTTCGACTTCCCGGCCCCGCGCCGTGAGCATGATGACCCGCACCTTCGACAGGGCGGGGTCTTGCCGGATCCGCTGGCACACGTCGTAGCCGCTCAGGCGCGGCAGCATCACGTCGAGCAGCACCAGGTCGGGCCGCTCGCGCTGGATGGCTTCCAGCGCCTCGTGGCCGTCGCGCGCCAGCAGCACGCGGTAGCCGTCTTTTTCCAGCAGGAATTCCAGCGAGACGACGATATTGGGTTCGTCGTCGGCGATCAGCACGGTCTTGCTCATGGATCCATGTCCCGTATCGCCGCTACCGCGGCAGCGTGAACGAAAAGGTGGCGCCCCGTCCCGGCGCGCTGCTCACCCACAGTTTGCCGCCCAGGTGCCCGATGATCTGGCGGCTGATCGGCAGGCCCAGGCCGGTGCCCTGCGGCTTGGCGGTGAGCGTGTCGCCGACCTGGCGGAATTTCTCGAAGATCACTTCCTGGTGGGCCTGCGCGACGCCGGGCCCATTGTCGTGGACGTCGACCTGCAATGCATCGGGCAGTACCCGCAGCGCGATGTCGATGCGGCCGGCGGCCCGGTCGCAGAACTTGACCGCGTTCGATACGAGGTTCAGCATGACCTGCACCAGGCGGTCGCGGTCGGCATGCACCGGCGGCGCCGCGGCGGGCAGGTCCAGCGCCAGCGTCACGCCGTTCTCGCGCAGCAGCTGGCTGGTGGTCGACACCACCTCCTGGATCACGTCCTTCATGTCCAGCTCGGCCGGATGCCACTCGGCGTTGCCCGACTCCAGCTTGGCGAGGTCGAGCACCTGGTTGATCAGGCGCGTCAGGCGCTCGCTTTCCTTCACGATGATGGACACGAACTCGCCGCGCTGCTCGGTCGGCAAGGTCGGGTTGTCGTGCAGGATCTCGGAAAAAGCCCGGATCGACGTCAGCGGCGTGCGCAGCTCGTGGGTGACGGTGGTGATGAAATTGTCCTTCAGCCGGTCCAGCTCCTTGAGGCTTTCGTTGGCCGCCGTGAGTTCCTGGGTGGCCGCCTCGAGCTGCTGCGACTTCTGCTCCAGCTGGCGGCTGTAGGCGATCACCTGCGAGGCCTCGTCCAGGATGTCGAAGACCTCGTCCATGCCCAGCGCCTCTTCCTTGATGGCGGACGCCAGCATCACCCGCGCCGACGACGCGCCGATCGCCCCGGCCAGCAGGTTCTCGGCAAAGCGCACCAGGTCGGCGTCGGGTTCGATCTCGCGCGCGGTCTGCCACCCCCGGCTGGCCGCGTAACCGGCGAACGCGGCCTCCGTTCGCACCGGCCCGAGGAAGCGCCCGACCAGCACGATGATGTCCTGCATCGACGCGCTGCCGCGCCACAGGCCGACGCCGCGATCGGCCACTTTGAACACGTCGACGAACAGCACCGCCTGCGCCTGCTCGCCGACGCTCGGCCGGCCGAGCAGCGACACGCCGACATAGCAGCCGCCGTTGGCGAGCATGGTCCAGAACAGCGAATGGCTGATTTCGTCCAGCCCCGCCAAGCCGAACAGGGCCAGCGGCTTGAGCAGCCCGATGCCCAGCGGCCCCTGCTCGATGAACGAGATCGGCATCCAGCCCGACTTGGCGATGGCGGGCAGCAGCAGGGTGTACGCCCAGACGGCGAAGCCGGCCGACAGCCCGGCCAGCGCGCCCGTGCGGGTGCCCGCCTTCCAGTACATGCCGCCCAGCATGGCCGGGGCGAACTGCGCCACGGCCGCGAACGACACGAGCCCGATCGACACCAGCGCATACGCTTCGCCGACGACGCGGTAGTACACGTACCCGAGCATCATCATGAACACGATCGCGCCGCGCCGGATCGCCAGCAGCAGCCCGGACAGGTCGGCGCGCCGCGACAGCGCGAGCGCCCGCCACCGCAGCAGCACCGGCATCACCAGGTCGTTGCAGATCATGGTCGACAACGCGATCGTCTCGACGATGACCATGCCGGTCGCCGCCGACAGCCCGCCGATGAAGACGAACAGCGCGAGCGCCTCCTGCTGCTGCGCCATCGGCAGCGTGAGCACGAAGAAATCGGCGTCCACCTGGCCGGGCGGAAATGCCATCAGGCCGGCGAACGCGATCGGCAGCACGAAGATGTTGATGGCGAACAGGTAGATCGGGAACAGCCAGATCGCCTTGAGCAGGTGGTTCTCGTTCACGTTCTCGACC
>JAMPXR010000108.1 GCA_023701085.1 Ramlibacter sp.
CCGGCCCAGCATCACCAGCGCCGCGGCCTTCAGGCCGTGCGCCCACGCGTGGCTGGGGTTGATCTCGATGCAGCGCTCGAAGGCGGCCAGCGCCTGCGGCATCGAGCCCTGCTCGTACAGCACGCGGCCCTCGATCATGCGCACCGCCGCGCTGTCGGGGGCGATCGCCACCGCGCGCGCGATGGCCTCGGCTGCCCGTTTGAGCTGCTGTTCGCGCTCGGCGTTGAAGCGAGCGTCATGGAGGTAGGTCGAGGCCAGCATGGCCCAGCCCAGCGGCAGCCTGGGATCGTCGCGCACCGCCTCTTCCAGCAGCGCGCGCGCCTTGGCCACCCCCGCGGCGTCGGGTTGCCAGCGCAGGATGGAGCGAGCCTGGCTCAGCGTTTCGGCGGCGCGGATCGCCTCGGCGCGGCCCGAGCGCTCGGCCTCCGCGTGAACGAGCCGCAGGCCCAGCGTGATCGCCACGCCATCCAGCACGTCCTCGCGCAGTTCGGGCATGCCGCCAGGTCCCAGCGGGAAGTCCTGGGACAGCAGGAGGACGGCCGTCTCGGTGCTCACCAGCCGGGCGGCGAGCACCGTGCGGTCGCCATTCATTCGCAGGGTGCCCGCGAGCAGGTAGCGGACCTTGAGCTCGCGCCCGATCGAGCGCGCGTCGGCCGCGCGGCCCTTGTATTGGAAGGCAGTGCCCGGTGCGATCACCGTCGCGCGATGGATCGTGCCGAGCGAATCGATCAAGGCCTCCGTCAGGTCGTCCACGGCGTTGTCGCGCGCAGGGTCGCCGGTCTGGTTCACCACCGGCAGCACCACCAGCGAGTGCGTCGGGTAGGCGGTGGATGACAAGTCGGTTTGTTGCCAGCCGACCAGGCCGACGGCAAACACCAGCACCAGGGCGGCCATCGCGCCAGCGGCCACCCGGAAGCGGCGCTGCCGATCCGGGAGCGCCGCCGGCGGCGAAGGCACGGGCTGCGCCGGCAGCGGCGCTGCCGGGGCGCCCACGAAGGCATAGCCTTGCCGGGGCGAGGTCCGAATCCAGTCGCGGCCTTCCTCGCCGAGCGCCTGGCGGATTTCCTTCACGCACTTGACGAGGGAGTCTTCCGTGACCACCACGTCGGGCCAGACCGCCTGCATCAGTTCGTCCTTGCCAACCACGCGGTCGGGGTGCGAGAGCAGGTAGCCCAGGAGGACGGAGGTGCGCGGGCGCAGCCGGGCGGACCGCCCGCCCAGCGTGAGGTCGCCGCTGAGCGGATCGAACTGGCCATGGCCGATACGCAGATTGCGTTCAGGTGCGTTCAAAGCTTCCCCGATCGGGCGCCCGCGACCGCATCTTTCCTGCCAATGTCGGCGCAGGTCGGGACTTGTCGGCCCCCTGAAGGCATTCTAGTGGCCTGTCCCCCGCGGCCACACGCGAAGAAGCTGACGCGGGTCAAACAGCAACCACACGGAGAAACCCATGAAATCGTACAAGTTCCTTGCCCTGATCGGGCTGACCGCCCTGGCTTCTGCCGCCATGGCGGCAGACGTCGCCTACGAATTCGTCGCCTGCACGCACGGCAAGGCCGTGATGCTGGAGGGAAGCAGCGAATTCGCCGCGTTCGGGTTGGAAGAGTGGGGGCTGGTGGCCAACAGCAAGGCCCCCGAGTTCGAGAAGGCCAGCACCCATTGCGTGGGCGCCCTGCGCATGGCGGGACCGCGGCCCGTGGGCAAGGGGCTGTGCAAGTGGACCTTCGCCGACGGCGCCACCGCGGTGGGCGAATGGGAGATGCCGCCCGCCGGCGAGAACAGCTTTACCTGGCTGAACGGTAGCGGGCGCCTCAAGGGCATCAAGGGCGGCGGCAGTTTCCAGCAGGTGGTCATGGGCGCCACCGTCGATCCGGGCACCTCGCAGAGCTGCCGGCGCGATTGGGGCAAGTACACGATTCCGGGTTGACCGCAAGAAGGAGCATAAGAAATGGACAGCAAGTTGACTATCCGAAGCGGCATGGGTTATGCCGCGGTCGTGGCGCTGGCCGCCGGCTGCGCCGCCCTCGGGCCGCAACTGGCCGAATGGCGCCCGGCCCCGGTCGGGGCGAGCTGGGAGATCGCCCAGCGCAACAGCGGCAGCTACGGCAAGGACGCGCAGGTGCGCATCACCCGCCTCGCCGATTCGACCTGGAAGGGCATCCCCGTCGCCGCCATGAAGTCGTCCAGTGGCGGCACGCTGCTGATGCAGGCCAGCGATGGCAAGTGGCTGGCGTTTCTGGGTGCCGACGGCAAGCCCGTCATGAGTTTCGAACCGGCGGTCGGCTGGGATTACCCGCTGTACGTCGGCAAGAGCTGGACGACGCGCCACAAGCTGACGATGCACGCCGCCAACCAGGTGAGCGATTACGAATTTTCGTGCAAGGTGGAGGACTTCGAGAAGGTCTCGGTGCGCGCCGGCCTGCTGGACGCATTCCGGGTCCATTGCACCAGCAACATGGGCAGCGACGACATCTTCTGGTCCAGCCCCGACGTGCAGCCGTCCGTCAAGACCCGGCTGGTGCGCGGGCCGCGCTCTCCTCTGGGACCGGGCATGCAGGAGACCGAACTCGTGTCTCGGCCGTCCTGAGCATTGCGCAAAAAGAGAGCCTCCGGTCCGCCGGCAAGTCCCCTCGACACGCGCCGGGCACGGACCGGAGATTCCGTCGTAAGCTCCTCGCTTCGGCACCGAAGGAGAGAGCGTATGAAAGCCACATGGAACGGCGTGGTGATCGCGCAAAGCGACGACACCGTGGTCGCGGACGGGAACCACTACTTTCCCGCCGCGTCGCTCAGGCGCGAGTACGTGACGTTCAGCAACCACCGCAGCAGCAACCCGGTGAACGGGGAGGCTTGCTATTACTCGCTGCTGGTCCAGGGCGAGTTGAAGGCGGATGCGGCGTGGTACTACCCGAATCCCAAACCAGACGCGGAAATGCTCAGGGACCGGGTGGCGTTCGGCAACGGGGTGAAGGTCGAGCTGTAGAGTCATCGCGACACACTGCTGCCGACCCCTCGCGGGCCGCCAGGGTTCATCGGCGGCTTGCAACGCTGGAAGTCAGCGCACGGCAGAGGCTGGCCAGGCGGCCAGGTCGTCCACGGCGCTCGTTGTCGCATCCTGGGTCGACGTCACGGGCGGGGCGGCAACAGGTGCCTCGATCGCGCCGGTGTGCCGCGGGCGCAGCAAGTCGACGGACTGCGCTAGGGGGATCAGTGCCATGGCGACAACAGCGGCAAGGACGTAGAGTGCTCGGTTCATGAGAGGCTCCTGAAAGGGTGTGGACAGGACCGTCGGCAAGCGCGCCGGCCGGTGAGATCACTGTCGGACGCCGGCGCGCCAGAGTCTTGAAGACACCCTCAAAGAGTTCTCAAATTGCGCTCAATTTCACGGGGGAGCCGGCCGGGAATCCAGAAAACGGCTAGCGCTAGTCACGCATTCCCAACTCGCGCAGACTCGTGGTCAGCCGCGTGCGCATTTCGGCATGGTCCGGTCCCGCGTTCGGAACCCGCGCCTGGACGTGCCCGGCCGCAAAGGCCGGGTGGCGGCGCATGTGCTCGTCGAACGCCTGCTGCGCCGCGTCACGCCGGCCCAGTCGCAGCAGCGCGGCCGCGTGGATCGGTGGCCACACGAGTGTGGGCGTGGTCATGGCAGCGGTCTGGCTCCATTCGCGCGCCAGCTCGTAGCGGCCGGCGCCGAAGTGCGCCAGTGCCAGCCGGTACTGCCACTCCGCGCGGAAGGGGTCGCGCGGCCCGAGGCGCAGCGCACGTTCGAGCGCCTGCACCGCCTCGTCGTAGCGTCCGTTGAACAGCAGGGCTGCTCCGTGTGCACCGAAGGCCAGCGGCAGCCGGTAACGAGCGCTCCACTCGGTCGTGCTCGCCAGCATCGCCGGGAAATCACGTTTCAGAAAAAGCACCAGGGTCTTGGAGCTGTAGGCGTAGTTGCCGTCGCGGTCGAGCCGCTGCAGATTTGCCGCAGCCTCCTCGGCCCTGCGTAATGCGGCGGGCCGGTCATTGGTCCAGCCGTTGCTCAGCAGCGCATTGGTCGTGAAGTGGATGCCACCCCAGGCTCGGGCAGAGTCCGGGTTCATTTCCAGGGCGCGGTCGAACAGCGCCCGCGCAGCCACCACGTTTTCGCGCGTGACGCCGCGATACCACAGCGCATAGCCCTGCATCGCAAGATCGTCGGCCGTCACCTGCGTTGGCGACAGCGCGGCGATGCGCTGGCCCGTGGAGCGGTAGAGCTCGGCAACGAGCGTGCGCTCGAGCGCCACTGCCACGTCACCGACGGCCCGCGCCAGTTCGGCGCGCTCGATGTCGAACACCTCGGCCCAGCGCTGCACGCCGCTCTCGCCGTCGATGAGCGCCAAGTTGATCCGGATCCTGCCGCCTTCGTGACGCAGACTGCCTTGCACGACATGGCGCACGCCCATCTCGCGTGCCACCTGGCGCGGGTCCACGGCTTTGCCCTTGTAGGTACTGGCTGTGTCACGAGCGATCACAAGGCTGTCGGGCACCTGCGCGACGGCAATCACGAGGTCGCCATGAAGCGCGTCGGCCATCCACTCGGCGTTGTTCGGCTGTCCTTCGAACGCGAGCGGCAGCACGATGATGGACAAGGGCGGCACGTCGCGCGGCAAGGGTGCCCGGGCCAGGTCCGCCGGGGATTGCCAGGCGCTGGCCGGGCTGCGCCAGCCCAGCCAGGCAACGGTCGCCAACAGGACGACGAGCAGCAGCCCGCCGAACACCAACAGGCTGCGGTGTCGAAGCGTGGGAGGAAATCCGACCAGGGCGGCGCCGATCAGTGCAGCTTCGACCGGGGCGTCCACCTGGGGCGCAGTCAAGGTGGCCGAGCCAGCAACGGCCGCCGGCGCCGCCTCGGCAGCCGCATCCGATTGCTCGTCGGGCACCAGCATGTAGCCGCGCCGTGCGATATTGCGCACGAGCCGGTGCCCATCGTCGCCAAGCACGCGTCTGATGTCGGCGATGGCCTGCGTCAGCGATCCCTCGCTTACCACGACCGCGGGCCAGACCTGGCTCATCAGTTCATCCTTGCCCACCACCTCCGCGCGCCGGCGGCCAAGCACGAGCAACACGTCCAGTGCCTGCTTGCGCAGGCCAGCGAGTTCGCCTTGCGCGTCGAACAATTCACCCGCGGCCAAGTCGAGCGTGCAGCGCCCCAGCGCCAGCCGGCTCGCAGGCGAAACCGCCGTCGCTGTGGGATGGTTCATGGCCGCATGACCGGGGCACGATCGCTCGGCTCATCATAGGGCGTTTTGCCGCATGTGGACGACCGATGGGGCCGAGCCCGGTGCGGCGGCGCCCCCTGCAAGGGCGATCGATCGCAATGTCGCAGCCAGTCAGCCGCGCACGTCCGCCACGGGGTTGCTGCCGAAATCGGCGCGCGCCAGGAAGGCCAGCACGCGGGCGGCGGCCTCGGACGGTGAAGCCAGCGCGCCTTTTTCCTTCAGGGCGATGAAGTTCGCGATATCGGGAAACTGGCTCGCATCGGCGCCGCGCAACCGTTGCTGCATGTCCGTGTCGATCACGCCCGGCGCCAGCGAACACAGCCTGGCCCCGTTGGGCCGGGCCGCTTCCTCCAGCGCGACGCACCGGGTGAAGAGGTCCAGTCCGGCCTTGGCCGCGCAATAGGCCGCCTGCGAGGCCATCGGGCGGCGGCCCAGGCCCGATGAGATATTCAGGACCTTGCGCTGCGACGTCCAGGACTGCGTGGCGCGCAGGAACGCCGACGTCAGCAGCATGGGCGCCTCCAGGTCCACGCGCAGGGCGCCGGCCAGCTCCCCGGCCGGCACGGCCGCCAGCGGCGCGATGCGCGGCAGCACGCCGGCGTTGTTGATCAGGGTCGCCGTCGCGAAGGCGCTGCCGTCGCGCGATGCGAGCCAATCCTCCAGCTTCGCGGCGGCCGTCAGCGGATGCGACAAGTCCTCGGCCCATTGCTCGCAGCGCGATCCCTTGGCGGCGGCGCGCGGGCCCAGCGCCTCGTTGGGATGGCGCGAGATGCACAGCAGGTCATGGCCCGCGTCCAGCAGCTGCTCGGCCATGGCCAGCCCCATGCCGCGCGAGGCACCGGTGAGGATGGTGAGATGTTGGTTCATCGCGCGATCGTAGCGCCTGCAACGGCGCCTCACGCGCTGCGCAAAGGCGATGTCCGGATGCCCGGACTGCGCTCAGGCCGCGACCACGATCGGAAACGTCGCACGCAAGCCATCGCCCGCCGGCTGGAACGGAACCGTGACCGCGGCCCGCTCATGGTCTGCCAGGCGGCGCCACAGACCGTCGCGCTCGTTGTGCGGGTCGCCGGCCACATAAAGCTGCGTCGTCAGCAACTCCCGGGAGGCCAGTCTGACCTTGACGTGAATGTGGGGTGTGCGGCCGCTGTAGGGCGCCGGTCGGATGGTGCGGAAGCGGTACTGGCCGTCCGCGCCCACCGTGACGCGGCCGAATCCCTGGAAGGCGGGGTCTGCCCTGCCGCCGTCGCCCGGGTGGTGGTAGTGGCCGGTCTCGTCGCATTGCCAGATTTCCACCTGCGCGCCGGCGACGGGCCTGCCCTGCAGGTCGGTCACGCTGCCCTCGACCCACGCGGGCCGGCCCCTGGTGTAATTCAGCGCGCCGTTGCGCAACAGGTCGAAGTCCGCATCCTGGGGCAGGCTCACGGGATAGAACGGGCCCTCGGTCTGCGCGGGCGTGGGGCGCCGGGCCGGCATGGGCTGGGCCGCGAGCCCGGTCCAGGTCATCGGAAAGCCGACGAGGGCGGCGCTGGCGGTGCGCCGATTGAGCAGATGGGCGGTCATGGCGGTCTCCATAGAGCGTCTTGTTCTGAGGCGCGCCGCGCCGGCAAGTTCCGAATGAAGGCCGCGCCTCTAGAACGGGACCTCGCTGCGAAGCACGAGCGGCTCGCCGGTCGCTGGATGCGACAGGCCCAAGACGCCGGCGTGCAGCAGCAGCCGGGGCGCGCGGGCCTGCACTTCCGACGGCGCGTACAGGCCATCCCCCAGGATGGGATGGCCCAATGACTGCAGGTGCACGCGCAACTGGTGCGATCGTCCGGTGACGGGCTGCAGCTCCAGCCGCGTCGTGTCCGCGTCCGCGTCGTAGGCCACGGCGCGCCAGCGCGTGCGGCTGGGTTTGCCGCGCTCGCGGTCCACGATGCGCCGCGGCCGGTTCGGCCAGTCGGCGGCCAGCGGCAGGTCGATCACGGCCCACTCGCCGTCCGGGGGCGCGGCGAGGCGGCCGGCCACGACAGCGACATAGCGCTTGTCGACCTGCCGGTCGGCGAAGGCACGGCTCAGGCGCTGCTGCATGGCCGCGCCCCGCGCCATCAGCAGCAGCCCCGAGGTGGCCATGTCGAGCCGGTGCACCACCAGCGCGTCCGGGTACAGGCGCTGCGCGCGGGCGGATGCGCAGTCCTGCTTGGCGGCGCCACGCCCCGGCACGCTGAGCAGGCCGGCCGGCTTGTCGATCACCAGCAGGTGGTCGTCCACGTGGACGAACAGCAGGCCGGCCGTATCCGGGCCTGCATCGGATAATTTACCCATGAGCTCGCTTTCCTGGCTTCCATTTTCGCTTCAGACGGTCCTGCTGCTGACGGCTTCCAATGTCTTCATGACGATGGCCTGGTACGGCCATCTGAAGAACCTGTCCGCCGCGCCGTGGTACCTGGCGGCCGTGGTGAGCTGGGGCATCGCGCTGGCGGAATACCTGCTGCAGGTGCCGGCCAATCGCATCGGTTTCCAGCAGGCCGGCCTGTCCGTGGGCCAGCTCAAGATCGTGCAGGAAGTGATCACGCTGGGCGTCTTCGTGCCCTTCGCCGTGCTGTTCCTGAAGGAGCCGCTCAAGCTCGATTACCTCTGGGCCGCGTTGTGCATCCTGGGCGCCGTGTATTTCATCTTCCGCAATGCCTGAGGGGCCGGGGCTCACGGTACACTCGCCG
>JAMPXR010000109.1 GCA_023701085.1 Ramlibacter sp.
GGCGCTGGCCGGCCCCGGCAGCGTCGCGCTGGCGATGTTGCTGATCGTCGTCTCCAACACCTTCTATTCGTACGGCGAATCGCTGACGGCGGCCTTTCTTCCCGAACTGGCCCGCCCCGACGCACTGGGAAAGGTCAGCGGCTGGGGCTGGAGTTTCGGTTATTTCGGCGGCATGCTGGCGCTGGGCCTGTGCCTGGGCTACGTGCTCTGGGCGCAGTCGCGCGGCATCGAGGCGGCGCGCTTCGTGCCGGTCACGATGCTGATCACGGCGGCGCTCTATGGTGGCGCGTCGCTGGTCACGTTCTGGCTGCTCGGGGAAAGGGCGCAGCCCAGCCCGGATGCGCTGCGGCAGGGGGGCTTGCGCGCTTCCTTGCAGCAGTTGCACCGCACGTTCGGCCAGGCGCGGCGCTTCAACGATTTCATGTGGCTGCTGGCCTGCGCCACGCTGTACCAGGGCGGCGTGGCCGTCGCGGTGACGCTGGCCGCGATCTATGCCGAAACGGTGATCGGGTTCCAGCAGCAGGAGACCATGGTCCTGATCTTCGTGCTCAACGTCGCGGCGGCCGCCGGCGCATTCGGCTGGGGCTACCTGCAGGACCGCATCGGGCACAAGATCGCGCTGGGCAGCACACTGGTCGGCTGGGTCGCGACCTGCATCATCGCCGCCGTGACCACGACCAAGGGCGGCTTCTGGTGGGCGGCGGCCATCGCGGGCCTGTGCATGGGGTCCAGCCAGTCGGCCGGCCGTGCCATGGCCGGCATGTTCGCCCCTCGCCGGCAACTGGCGGAGTTCTATGGCCTGTGGACCTTCGCCATCCGGCTGGCCAGCATCATCGGGCCCTTGAGCTACGGCGCGATCACCTGGGCCACCGGGGGCAACCAGCGGCTGGCCATCTTGTCCACCGCCGCGCTGTTCATCGCGGGCTTGTTGCTGTTGCTGCCGGTGAACGTCCAGCGCGGGCGCGAGGCGGCGCTGGCGGCAGACTCGACTGCTGCGTAGTGCGGGCAGCCGCGCTGCCCGCCGTTAAATCAACCGCCTCTTGCGGTGGGCAACAAGTTGCCGACCCTACGCGCAACGGCGTGTTTGCGGGGACTCAGGCCGCCGCGACCGGGATGTTCTTGAACTCGCCGGTCGCGATTCTCTTTTGCCACTCGGTCGGTCCGGTGACGTGGGCGCTGGTGCCGCCGGCGTCCACCGCCACCGTCACCGGCATGTCGACCACGTCGAATTCGTAGATCGCCTCCATGCCCAGGTCGCCGAAGCCCACCACCTTGGCCGTCTTGATCGCCTTGGACACCAGGTAGGCGGCGCCGCCCACGGCCATCAGGTAGGCGCTCTTGTGCTTGCGGATCGCCTCGATCGCCGTCGGGCCGCGCTCGGCCTTGCCGATCATGGCGATCAGGCCGGTCTGGTCCAGCATCATGTCGGTGAACTTGTCCATGCGGGTCGCGGTGGTGGGGCCGGCCGGGCCCACCGCCTCGCCCTTGATCGGATCGACCGGTCCGACGTAGTAGATGACGCGGTTGGTGAAATCCACCGGCAGCTTCTCGCCCTTGGCCAGCATGTCCTTGATGCGCTGGTGCGCGGCATCGCGGCCGGTCAGCATCTTGCCATTGAGCAGCAGCGTGTCGCCCGGCTTCCAGCTCGCGACCTCTTCGCGCGTGAGCGTGTCGAGGTTGACCTTGCGGCTCTTCTTGTCGTCGGGCGCCCAGTCCACGTTCGGCCAGATGTCCAGGCTCGGCGGATCCAGGTACACGGGGCCGGAGCCGTCCATCACGAAATGCGCATGGCGCGTGGCCGCGCAGTTGGGAATCATCGCCACCGGCTTGCCGGCCGCGTGCGTCGGGTACATCTTGATCTTGACGTCCAGCACTGTGGTGAGGCCGCCCAGGCCCTGCGCGCCTATGCCCAGCGCGTTCACCTTGTCGTACAGCTCCAGGCGCATTTCCTCGGTCTTGTTCTTCGGCCCGCGCTGCTGCAGCTCGTACATGTCCAGGTGGTCCATCAGCGACTCCTTGGCCATCAGCATCGCCTTCTCGGCCGTTCCGCCTATGCCTATGCCCAGCATGCCGGGCGGGCACCAGCCCGCGCCCATGGTCGGCACGGTCTTGAGCACCCAGTCCACCACCGAGTCGCTCGGGTTGAGCATCGCCAGCTTGGTCTTGTTCTCGCTGCCGCCACCCTTCGCGGCCACCGTCACTTCCAGCTTGTCGCCCGGCACCAGCTCGGTGAAGATGACGGCCGGCGTGTTGTCCTTGGTGTTCTTGCGCTCGAACTGCGGATCGGCCACCACCGAGGCGCGCAGGGTGTTGTCGGGGTGGTTATAGCCGCGGCGCACGCCCTCGTTGACGGCGTCATCCAGCGAACCGGTGAAGCCCTCGAAACGCACATCCATGCCCACTTTCAGGAACACGTTCACGATGCCCGTGTCCTGGCACATCGGGCGGTGACCGGTGGCGCTCATCTTGCTGTTGGTGAGGATCTGCGCGATCGCGTCCTTGGCAGCCGGGCTGCGCTCGCGCTCGTAGGCGCGTGCCAGGTGGGCAATGAAATCCGCAGGATGGTAGTAGCTGATGTACTGCAACGCGGCCGCGATGGATTCGGTCAGGTCGCTGGCTTTGATGGTGGTCGTCATGCTCTTGAGGGGTGGTGCAGGGGTTAACCCGATTATCCCAGACGCTGTTGAGGGCCCCTGCGCCGTGCTTTGACGTGGATCAGGTAACGCTTCGGCTGGCATTTGAAACGCTTGGGTCACGCTGTGTGCCTGCGCGAAACCTGCACAAATCAACTGCCGCAACTCAGCAGTGACGCTGACGCGCTGGCTGGACCGACGCTATGCCGTTTGGAGCGGTGCAGGCGTGCGGGTCCGCGTCGAGCAAGTCAGCCCGCGGGGCTCGCGTCGGCGCGGGCGACCGACGCGATCCGCGCGAACATGCTGCGGGCGTTCCAGGTTGGGAAGGATCTTGCGAGCGACACGGGGCCGTGCAGTCGGATGCGGCCCTCGCGCGTGGCTTGGGTCCAGGAGAGCTGGCCGGCGTGCCACTTGACGAAGGCCTCGGCTTCCGCCGTGATGTAGAGGTCCTCGTCGCGGCCGGGGCAGGTCTTGCAGATCTCGGCGTCCCCGAGCTCGATGAGCAGCCAATAGCGCTCCGGTCGCGGACGACCGGTGAAATCGAACCGGATGACGATGCGTCGAGCCGGGAGCAACTCGCGGCGCAACGCGCGGCACATCGACCACAGCGCCACAAAGGGGTCGAGGTTCTCGGGAGCGATCTCGAGCCAGCGCGCACCCCACTCGCCGAGCGACTGGCAGACCGCGAAGAGCTCGCGGCCCGCGGGCGTGAGCCTGTAGTGGTGCCCGCGCCCGTCGGGCTTGGACGCCGACTCGACGATACCCCGCCGTTCGAGCTGCCTGAGCCGTTCCGACAGCAAGGTACGCGACAGTCCGGGTGCGCCCTCAAGGATCTCACTGAAGCAGCCGCAGCCGAGGTGAAGGTTGCGGATGATCAGCGGCGTCCAGCGCTCGGCGAAGATCTCGGCGCCACGGGCGATGGGACAGTATTGGCCGTACGTCCTCATGAATCCCAGTATGGCGCGCCCAGCTTCGGCTGTGAAGTCCAGATTCTTGACTTTACGGCCATGGTCCGCGGTGGTCGGATGCTGTCTTTGAAATGGAGGACACCATGGCGACACCGATGACCGCGGAACCGGGCCGCTCGAGCCGGCAGCCAGACCTCGTTGAAATCAAGGGCTTTCGAGGCCGGCTGATCGGTTGCGACCACGCCGGCTACGACATCGCGCGTGCGGTGTGGAACGGCGCCGTCGAGCGGCACCCGCGCCTGATCGCCCAATGCATAGGGACCGCCGACGTGGTCGCGGCCCTGCGTTTCGCCCGCGACCACGACCTGGAAATCGCCGTACGAGGCGGCGGCCACAACGTGGCGGGCACCGCCGTTTGCGACGATGGACTTGTCATCGATCTCTGGGCGATGCGGGCCGTGCGGGTTGATCCCGTCCACCGCAGGGCATGGGTGCAGGGCGGTGCGCTGTGGGGCGACGTCGATCACGAGACCCAGATGCACGGCCTGGCGACCACCGGTGGAATCGTGAGCCACACCGGCGTCGCCGGGCTCACCCTTGGCGGTGGCGTCGGGTGGCTGATGCGCAAGCACGGACTGACGGTCGACAACCTTCTGGCCGCCAATGTCGTCACAGCCGACGGAGAATTGCTGCGCGCGTCCGAAAGCGAGCACCCCGACCTGTTCTGGGCGCTGCGCGGCGGCGGTGGCAACTTCGGCGTGGTGACGTCGTTCGAGTTTGGCCTCCACCCCCTCGGGCCCATCGTCCTGGCCGGGCCCCTCTTCTGGGATGCGAGCGAGGCCAGGCAGGTTCTGCGCTTCTACCGCGACTTCATCCGCAACGCTGCCGACGAGCTTGGCACCGTCGTGCGGTTCGGCACCGCGCCACCGCTGCCGGTCATCCCGCCAGAACTGCATTGGCGCCCGGTCGTGATGATCGGCACCTGCTACGCCGGGCGGATCGAGGATGGTGAGCGGGCGCTGGCCCCGTTGCGCGGGTGCCGGGCTCCTCTACTCGACCTGGTCGGCCCCACGCCGTATGTGGGATTCCAGAGCGCGCTCGACTCGACCGTCGTGCACGGGTGGAGCTACTACTGGAAGTCAACCCACCTCCCTGAACTCAGTGACGAGCTGATCGATGTCATCGCCGGGCACGCGTTTTCCAGCGCGTCGCCAAGGTCGTACGCGGCGATGTTCCATCTGAAGGGCGCGGTGAGCCGCGTGGCCGAGGGTGGAACGGCATTCGGCAACCGGCAGGCTTCGCACGCGATCACGCTGGATGCGGTGTGGCGGCCCGGCGAGGACTTCGCCGCGCGGGACACCGCTTGGGCGAAGGGATTCTTTGCCGCTCTCGGCCGATTCCGGGAGGGTGTCTACGTCAACTTCCTCGGCGGCGACGAAGACCCCGGCCGGGTGCGCGAGGCCTACGGCGACCGCGTCTACGACCGGCTGGTGGACGTAAAAGCGAGGTACGACCCCGACAACGTCTTCCATCACAACCAGAATATCCGCCCGCGGTCGAGTCACGCTACGACATCTCGGACCACCGATTCGTTGTAGTGGTCGGCGATCCCCTGCTGCTGTCCAACCATCGAGGCAGCCGCGCGTCGAGGCGGCGCGCCTGTCCATGGACCTGGCGCGAGACCCAGCCGATTGCCTCGGCGATATGATCCTGTTCCTTGGCCGCGGCCGCGCCGGCGGACCCCGCGCTGTATTCGAGAAGGAGTCCGTTTGAACAAGAAAGAGCGTTTGCAGGCCGCGCTGCGTGGTGACGTGCCCGACCGCGTGCCAGCCTCGATCTGGCTTCACGATTTCGCGCAGGAGCACTCCGCGCAGGCCTTGTTCGCGCAGACGGTGCGCCTGGCCGAGCGCTTCGACCTCGACCTGGTGAAGCCGCAGATGCGGCCGCACTGTTTCGGCCAGATGTGGGGGCAGGAGTTCACGCGCTCGACCCGCGCGGACGAATGGCCCGTGGTGACGCGGCACGCGCTGCGCGACGATGCGGACCTTGCGCAGATCGGGCCGCGCGACGGGCGCAGCGGCGCCCTGGGCGAGCAGGTCGAGGCGATCCGCCTGCTGCGCGGCGAGTTCGGCCCCGATGTGCCGATGGTGGCGACGGTGTTTTCGCCGATGATGAACCTGACGCTGATGCACGCCGGGGGCGCCGCGGCGGCGCTGCAGCTTCAGCGCAGCGCCCCGCAGGCGCTGCAGCGCGCGCTCGACTGCATGACGGACACCTTGTCCCAGTTCGCCGCCGCCTGCCTGGATGCCGGCGCCGACGGCATCTTCTACGCCACGCAGGCCATCAACCACGGGCAGACCACGAGGCAGGAGTGGGAACGCTTTCAGCAGCCCTGCGATGCGCGCATCCTGGCCGCCGCCAAGGACGGCTGGGCCAACATCCTGCACATCTGCGGCCCGGCGATCGAGGCGGCGTGGTTCCAGGACTATCCGGCGCCACTCGTCAGCTGGGCGACGACGCCGCCGAACCCGGACATCCGCGCGATGCGCGCGCGCACCGGCAGGACGGTGCTCGCAGGCATGCCGGGCAAGCCGGCGTTCGCCCAGATGACGCCCGAGGCGCTGCGCGCGCATGTATCCGCATCGCTGGAGGCCACCGGCGGCGTCGGCCATGTGCTGGGTCCCGACTGCTCGATCAACCCCGGCACGCCCGACGCGCTGATCGACGCCGTGTTCGAAGCGGCCAGAGCGTTTAGGCCGCATCGCCTGGACGCCTGAGCAAGACCATGGACCTGGGTATTGCCGGCAAGCTGGCCATCGTGGGCGGCGGCAGTGCGGGGCTTGGCTTCGCGTGCGCCCAGCGGCTGGCCGAGGCCGGTGTGAACCTGCTGCTGGTCGCCAGGGGCAGCGCGGCGCTGGAGACGGCGGCGCAGGCGCTTCGCGAGCGCCACGGCGCCAAGGTCGACGTCCTGGCTGCCGATATCACGCAACGCAAGGGGGTGGCCGCGCTGCTGGGCGCGTGTCCCCGTCCGGACATCGTGGTGCTCTCCGGGGCCTGGCCCGGTTCGGCACAACGGGCCGGCGACGCCTCGGTGGCGAAGTGGCAGGCGGGACTGCAGTCGATGCTGCTGTCTCAGATCGAGATCATCGCGGGGGTGACGCCCGGCATGGCTGCGCGCGGATTCGGCCGCGTCGTGGCCGTGACCTCGCGCCTGATCAAGGACCCGGAATGGGAACTGGCCCAGCCCTCGGTGGCGCGCCTGGGCTTGACAGGCTACGTCAAGGCGGCCAGCCGGGAGCTGGCTGCGCGCAACGTGACCCTCAACACCCTGCTGCCCGGCGTGTTTGCCACCGAAACGCAGCAGGCCAACACCGAACGCCTGGTGGCGGAGTCGGGGGATCGCGAGGCGGTGGAGCGGCAGCGGCTTTCATTGACGCCGGCCGCGCGCTGGGGCCGGCCGGACGAATTCGGCGCGTTGTGCGCCTTTCTGTGTTCGGCGCATGCGGGCTTCATCACCGGCCAGGCGATCGTCATCGACGGTGGCGCGCATGGCGGCGTCTGGTGAGCCGTCGCGGCCGTCTAGAATTTCTTTCACACCTGATCAGGAGCGACGATGAGCGGTAACTGGATTCGAAACGGATGGATATTGGCCGTGGCGCTCGCCGCCGGCACGTGGGCGAGCGCGCAGACCTACCCGGCCAAGCCGGTCAAGGTCGTCGTGCCGTTCACGCCCGCCGGCAACGTCGACGTCGTGGCGCGGCTGGTGAACCAGAAGCTCGAAGCCGAACTGGGCCAGAGCGTCGTCACCGAGAACCTCGCCGGCGCCTCCGGTTCGATCGGCGCGACTGCCGTGGCGCGCGCGCCGGCCGACGGCTACACGCTGCTGGCGAACTCGTCGATCCACCTCATCCTGCCCGGCGTGATGGCGAACCTGCCGTACAACGCGCTGAACGACTTCGTGCCGCTGTCGCAGATCACGGAAGTGCCGATGGCGCTGGTGGTTTCGGGCGATATGCCGGTCAAGACCCATGCCGAATTCGTGGCTTGGGCCAAGGCGCAGAAGCAGGCCATCGACTACGCGACGTTCATGGGGTCGGCGGGTCACATGGCGGCGGAGCTGTGGAAGGAGCAGACCGGCGTGCCGGTCTTCCTGATTCCCTACAAGGCCGGCACCTCGGCCACCACGGACGTCATCGCGGGGCGCGTGCCGTTCCAGTTCGAGGCCCTGTTCGCGGCATCGGGCTTGATCAAGTCGGGCAAGCTGCGGGCGCTGGCGCACACCGGCAGCAAGCGCGTGGCGGCGTTTCCCGACGTGCCGACCTTCGCGGAACTGGGCATGCCGAGCGTTTCCGCATCCACCTGGCACGGCTATTGGGCGCCA
>JAMPXR010000110.1 GCA_023701085.1 Ramlibacter sp.
CAAAAAGGTGAACGCGCGATGCTGCTGACCCAAGACCAGGAAATGATCCGCGACGCGGTGCGCGCCTTCGCGCGCGAACAGCTCTGGCCCCACGCGCCGCGCTGGGACAAGGAGCCCCACTTCCCGCGCGAGGCGCATCGCGGCCTGGCGGCGCTGGGGGCCTACGGCATCTGCGTGCCCGAGGAATATGGCGGGGCCGCCCTCGACTATGTCAGCCTCGCGCTGGTGCTGGAGGAAATCGCGGCCGGCGACGGCGGCACCAGCACCGCGATCAGCGTCACCAATTGCCCGGTCAACGCCATCCTGATGCGCTACGGCAATGAGGTGCAGAAGAAACGCTGGTTGGCGCCGCTGGCGCGCGGCGAGATGCTGGGCGCGTTCTGCCTGACCGAGCCGCATGTGGGCAGCGACGCGTCGGCGTTGCGCACCACCGCGGTCCGCGAGGGCGATGGCTACGTGCTCCACGGCGTCAAGCAATTCATCACCAGCGGCAAGAACGGCCAGCTGGCCATCGTGATCGCCGTCACGGACAAGGGCGCGGGCAAGAAAGGCATGAGCGCCTTCCTGGTGCCGACCGACGCGCCGGGTTATGGGGTGGCGCGGCTGGAGGACAAGATCGGCCAGCATTCGAGCGATACGGCGCAGATCAACCTGGACAACTGCCGCATCCCGGCCGACCACCTGATCGGCCAGGAGGGCGAGGGCTACCGGATCGCGCTGTCGGCGCTGGAGGGCGGGCGCATCGGCATCGCGGCCCAGAGCGTGGGCATGGCACGCAGCGCGCTGGAAGTGGCCCTGGACTATGCGAAGGAACGCCAGAGCTTCGGCACCGCCATCATCAACCACCAGGCGGTGGGCTTCCGGCTGGCCGACTGCGCCACGCGGCTGGAAGCGGCGCGCCAGCTGATCTGGCATGCGGCGGCGCTGCGCGACGCCGGCCGGCCGTGCCTGAAGGAGGCCGCGATGGCCAAGCTGTTCGCCAGCGAGATGGCCGAGCAGGTGTGCAGCGCCGCGATCCAGACCCTGGGCGGCTATGGCTACGTCAGCGACTTCCCGGTCGAGCGCATCTGGCGCGACGTGCGCGTGTGCCAGATCTACGAAGGCACGTCCGACGTGCAGAAGATCATCATCCAACGGGGCTTGTGAACGCGAGGAGAACACCATGCCCATCACCAAAGGATTCCGCCAGCTCGTGGACGAGGCCACGGCGCAGATCACCACCTACAGCGTCGCGCAGGTGCGCGAGCGGCTGGAAGATCCGGCCGTGCAGATCGTGGACATCCGCGACGTGCGCGAACTCGAACGCGAAGGCACCGTGCCCGGCTGCATCAACGCCCCGCGCGGCATGCTCGAATTCTGGGTCGATCCGGCCTCCCCGTACTTCAAGCCGGTGTTCGCCGACGAGGGACGGCAGTTCATCCTGTTCTGCGGCGCCGGCTGGCGCAGCGCGCTGGCCGCCAAGGCGCTGCAGGACATGGGCATGCGCAACGTCGCGCATATCGACGGCGGGTTCGCCGAGTGGATCAAGCAGGGCGCGCCGGTGGAAAGCTACGAGACGCACCGCGCGCGCCGGCCCGCCAAGAAGGCCTGATGCCCGCGGCTCACGCGCCCTGTCCGTGCGGGCGGTGCGATGCGCGCGGGCGCGCGCTGGCGTTCGCGCAATGCTGCGGCCCCTGCCTGGAAGCGGCCGGGGCGACGCCGGACGCGCTGACCCTGATGCGCTCGCGCTACACCGCCTACGTGCTGGGCGACGAGGCCTACCTGCTGTCGTCCTGGCACCCGCGCACCCGGCCGGCGCAGGCGAAGGCGCAGCCGGGCGTGAAATGGCTGGGCCTGGAAGTACGGGGGCATCGTGAAACGGACGCTGCCCATGCCGAAGTCGAATTCGTCGCGCGCTACCGCGTGCAAGGCAGGGCCGTTCGATTGCACGAACGCAGCCGCTTCGCGCTGGAGGACGGGCGCTGGTACTACGTGGAGGGGGAGATGCTTTGAAGTTGCGGGGGCACATCGGATGAAATTCGAGGCCGTATTGTTTGATTGCGACGGCGTCCTCGTCGACAGCGAGGCCATCACCAACGGCGTGCTGCGCGAGATGCTCGAGGAGCTGGGCTGGAAGCTCACGGGCGCGCAGTGCATGCAGCTGTTCCTGGGCAAGGCGGTGAAGGACGAGCGGGCGCTGATCGAGGCCCATACCGGCCAGCCGCTCACCGAGGACTGGCTGGTGCGGTTTCGCGAGCGGCGCAACCACGGCTTGATGCTGGGGGTCGCGGCGGTGGCGGGCGCGCCCGAAGCGGTGGCGCTGGTTCACCAGCGGCTGGCCGGGCGCATCGCCTGCGCGTCCGGCGCGGATCGGTTCAAGGTGGAACTGCAGCTGCAAAAGTGCGGGCTGATGCCTTACTTCGAGGGCCGGATTTTCAGCGGGCACGAGCTCGCGCGGTCCAAACCGGCGCCGGACGTGTACCTGGCGGCGGCCGCGGCACTGGGGGTCGACCCGCGGCGCTGTGCGGTGGTGGAAGACACGGTGACCGGCGTCACCGCCGGCGTGGCGGCCGGCGCGACGGTGTTCGGATACAGCCCGCCGCAAGCCGGTCACGACATGCCGGCGCTGTTGTACAGCGCGGGCGCGTCGGCGACCTTTGCGGGGATGTCCCAGCTGGCTTCGTTGCTGGGTTGAGAGACCGTCAGGCCGACAGCTCGGGCTTGAGGTCGGCCAGCGGGACGATGCCCTGATCGCCGTCCTCATACAGCAGAACGGCGACACTCCCGGTCTTGCGCCAGCAGGCGGCGAAGTTGTTGCCTTGCACCACCGCGGAGGCGGCCCGGAAATGCGGGTGAAGCTTGGGCTCCAGCCGGCCGAGCACACGCTCGCTGGTACAGGGCCCCTCGCCCAGGCGCACCGAGTCGCCGCCATGCCGTGCCACCATGTCGCCCGCGATCGCCGGGGCGGCTGCCAGCGCAGCGCAAACTAGAACGAGTCTCATCAGATCTCTCCCTGGTGCCGGGCGCAACAGCGGGCTGCGCCTCTGGATTCATCTTCGGTGGCGGGCGCGCCGCCAGTTGTAGGACTTCAGGCGCAGCAGGGGTCCGCTGATGCCTGCGGCGCGTGCAGGCGTTCGCGACGTGGGCGCCTGGGCACACGGCCCCCTCGAGTGCGACCCGTGCCGCAGGGGCGGACCAGGCCCTCGTTCATGACGAACGTCAGGGCCCACAGGGCGAATCCCGGATAAGATCAGCCGTGATGAGCTTTCCATGCCGCCACCGCCACCGCCACCCGCGGACGGCTGGAAACCAGATCGCATGATCCAGCAACTGGCGCCCCCCACATGGCGATCCAGGCTGACGGCGGTTTTGCGCGGATCGCGCTCCGAGCCGTTCCAACTGACGCGTTACTTCACCGTCACGAGCCTGATCGCACTTGCCGCCCTCGCGGCCGCGCTGTATTTTCTGGAGCGCGCCGAGCGGCGCTTCTTCGAGGCCGTCCAGCAGCAGCAAAACTCGTTCTTCGCCCACGCGCAGGCGCAGCTCACGCGCGAGCAGAAGGAAGCGGCCCGCGGCAATCTGCTGACCGTGCACGAGGCCGGCCATGTCGCGCTGGCAAAGGTGTTCTCCAATGCCCTGTGGGACACCACCCTCGCCCCGCTGGTCGACCGGGCGCAATCGATCTCGGCCCAGCACTGCCGCCTCGCGGGCCAGGAGGGGGCCACGCCCGAAACGGGCGCAAAGTACGCGCCCGCATGCATCGCGCAGGTGGGCGGGCAGATCAGGGCGCTGCCCGGGTTCGCGCAAGCCGACGCGCGGGTGCGGGCCCTGATGAGCAAGACAAGCGTATTCAAGATCAAGGTCTATGACCTGCGCGGCCTGACGGTGTATTCCTCGGAGTCGAGCCAGATCGGTGAGATGAAGGCGGACAACGCCGGCTGGAAATCGGCGGTCACCGGCCGGTCCGCCAGCGAGCTGGTCCATCGAAACCGCTTCAGCACCTTCGAGGGGGAGGTCGAGAACCGCGACCTCATCCAGAGCTACATTCCGGCGCTGGTTCGCGGCGGCGAGATCGGCGGTGTGTTCGAGATCTATTCCGACGTCACCCCGTTCCTGCAGCAGATCGAGACCGCGTCGGTGCGCCTGGCCGATATCACGGGCAGGAACCAGGCCAGCGTCGAGGAGGCCGCGATCCGGAACCAGCGCACCTTCGTCTCGGCCTCCAGGCGGCTGCTGCTGACGGCGGCGCTGTTGTTGCTGCTGTTTTGCGGAGCACTGCTGGTGTTCGCGCGCTACGGGCAACGCATCATCGACGACGAGGCGCGCGCCCGCGAGCAGTCGGCGCTGCGCGAGCAGCAATGGCACCGCGACAGGATGGAGACCATGGCCGCGATGGCCGCGAACATCTCGCACGAAGTCGGCAATCCGCTGGCCATCATCTCCGGCGTGGCCCAGGACATCGCCTTGTGGCGCGGCCCCGGCGATATCAACGCCGAGGCGCCGCGCATGATCCAGGAGCAGACCTCGCGCATCGCCGGGATGACGCGCCGCATCACCGAATTCGCCACGGCGCACAAGCAGACACCCGAACCGCTGGACGTGAACGAGGTGGCCCGGTCGGTGCGGGACTTCCTGGCTTTCGACCGCCGTTTCGCCGGCACGCCGGTCGACTTGCGTCTGGGAGAACGCCTGCCCGCCTGCATCGGCGTGCGGGACCACCTCACCGAGATCCTGATGAGCCTGCTGGAGGCGGGCCTGGATGCCTGCGCCGACGGCTCCGAGTCGAAAAAACGCCTTCTCATGGAAACCGCCACCTCCGGCGACGAGGTGCTCTTGCGTGTCGATTGCGAATGTGCGGCCGGCAGGGCCTTCGGTCAGCCATCCGTCAGTTCGCGGCTGGACGCCGCGCGCAGCCGTGTGGAGGCCATGGGCGGTCGGCTCGAACTGATCGATGGACATCCGGAAATCCGCTTGCGCCGCTATGCGGGGGACGGCGCGGAAACCCAGGGTGCGAGCGCATGAAGTCCCAGCCGGACCCCGTCTGACGGGTCGCGGCGGGGCCAGTCCACGCTGACGACGGTCCGGCGCCGCGCGTTTAGCGGCAGTGATAGATGCGGATTGTCGGGTCGTGCCCGTAGAGCAAGGCAAACGCGTCCATGCAGCCGCTGGTGCGGTCCAGGTCGTAGACGGCCGCGAAGCCGGGGGGATTGCCGCCGCCAGGGATGGTCAGGATCAGCAGCGGCTCTCCCAGGGCTTGCACCAGCTCCGACAAAGGGCGGTTTTGCCAGCGAGCGTTCATGGAGTGTTCGCGCTCCAGCTGCAACGCGGGTGACGCCGCCCTGGACGGATCGTGATGCGCGTCCGCCGGACCCAGGTGCTGGCAGCCGGTCGCGAGCAAGCCCAGCACCAACGGCATGCCATAGCAGGCCGCAGGAAGATGGCGCTGCCCGCCTGTCGGATCGCGCCTCACGACCCGCACCGATTCGTCATGAGAAGCCGCCGATCGAACCTTTGCGCATGCGCCATTTGACCTCATGGACGCGTCGCGCCGCAACTTTTCTGCCACGGGAGATTTCCGCCGTCCCTTCCCAACAACAGGAAAAAGCGGCGCGCCATTCCCTCATGCGGGACTGGCTGGCGCTCCCTGCTGGCGATAGACCTCGTGGCCGGGCCGGCACGGCGCTTGCATCGGACACGCAGGTTTTTTCAACTGAAATGGAGATCCTCGATGAAGTGGGTTGCAGCGGGCCTGGTGGCCATGATGACGGTGGGAGTCGCAACGGGTGCGATGGCGGCGGATGGCAAGGCCGTGTACGACAAGACCTGCGTGGCCTGCCATGGCGCGGGCGTCGCGAATGCGCCCAAGCTGGGCGACAAGGCGGCCTGGGCGCCCAGGCTGGGCCTGGGCAAGGCCGGCATGCTCGCCTCGGTCAAGACCGGCAAGGGCGCCATGCCGCCCAAGGCCGGCAACGCGGCGCTGACCGACGACGAGATCGGCTCCGCGATCGACTTCATGCTCGCCTCGGTGAAGTGATCCCTGCCCCCGCGGGCTGGAACTGATGCGCCTTCAGGCCCATGCCGCAACAGCGGCATGGGCCTTGCCTGCGTCCGCCATCCAACAACAAGACAAGGGATAGCAATGGGGACTGGAGCGCGATGGCTGGCGAGTCTGCCGATCTGCCTGCTGCTGGCGGCATGGGTGTCCGGGGTCCGGGCCGATATCGATCTCGCCAGCAAATTCAGCAACCAGGGCAGCGTGGCGAACACGCGCCACAACATGACGCAGCGGCAGGCCTCGGGCGGTGGGCCCTCGGGTGCGATCATGGACCCCTACCGCAACGACTACGCCGAGGTGTGCGTCTACTGCCACACGCCCCACGGTGCCAATGCGAACGTGACGCTGCCCTTGTGGAACCGCACCATCGCGGCCACCACCTACACGACCTACGCCGCGCTGGGCACGAGTTCGCTCACGCAGCCGGTGACCCAGCCGGGACCCAATTCACTGGCCTGCCTGTCCTGCCATGACGGGCAGGTGGCGGTCGATTCGATCATCAACATGCCCGGCGCGGGCGGCTACAACGCCGCCCAGGCGGGCAGCCAGAGCAACACGTTCCTGAATGCCTGGAACAACACGCGCGGCCCCGATGCCACGATCCACATCGGGCTGAGTCCGACGCCGTCTGCGGGCTGCTTGGCCTGCCATTCCTCGGGTGCGGGCATCGTCGGCGCGGGCGCCACCGACTTCACCGTGTTCGCGATCGGGACCGACCTGCGCAACGACCACCCGGTGGGCGTGCGTTTCCCGACGGCCGGGCCGGGGGTGGACTTCAATCCGCCCACCGCCGCGCGCCCCGGCATGAAGTGGTTCGACGCCAATGGCAACGGCAGGCCGGACACGCGCGAGGTGCGCCTGTACGACAGCGGCGACGGTCACGAGGTGGAATGCGCGTCCTGCCACGACCCGCACGGCGTGCCCTCGGGTGGAGCCGGCAGCGCCTTCAACCCCACCTTCCTGCGCGTGTCCAACGCCGGCAGCGCGCTGTGCCTGACCTGCCACATCAAGTAGCGCGTCAAGCGCGCGCCGCCTGCTGCAGCAGGGCGCGCCCTTCGCTCTCGGAGAGCCGGCGGATCACCTCCACCTTGCCGAACAGCTGGTCCACGACATAGAGCCGCCCGGTGTCGTCCACCGCGGCGCCCATGAGCAGGCCGTAGCGTCCCGGCAGGTCGCGTTTGCCGCCGCGCCCCAGGCTCAGGAGCAATTCGCCGCCCTTGCCGAACACCTGGACGTTGCCGAACGCGGCGTCCGTGACATAGAGCCGGCCTTCCTCGTCGCAGGCCAGGCCACGCGGCCGCGCGAACTGCCCGAGGCCGGTCCCCACGCGGCCGAAGCTGCGCAGGAAACGCCCCTGGGCGTCGAAGGTCTGGACCCGGAAGTTGCCCGCGTCCAGCACGTGCAGCTGCCCGTCAGGCGTGACCACGCCCTGCACCGGCACGTTGAATTCGCCCTCGCCCCGCCCGCGGCGGCCGATCTCTTGCAGCAGCGTGCCGTCGGAGCCGTAGGCCAGCACACGATGCAGCTCGCTGTCGTTGTCGGCGCGATCGATCACGTAGATCCGGCCGCCGTCGGGGTCGACCGCGACACCGGTCGGCCGCTGCAACTGGGCCGCATCGCCCACGGTCCGCAGATGCAGGCCCAGCGCGTCGTAGACCATCACCTTGCGCAGCGTCGCATCGGCCACGTAGACACGGCGCGCGCGGTCCAGCGCGATGCCGGTCGGCTTGGCCAGGGTGCCCGGCGGCCGCAGGCCGAACTGGAAGACGCGGCGGCGCGGGACGTCGAAGACGACGATGCTGCGCCGCACCGAATCGGCGATGTAGA
>JAMPXR010000111.1 GCA_023701085.1 Ramlibacter sp.
CCCTTCATCGACCGGGTGGCCTACAAGCACAACCTCAAGGAGATCCCGCTGGACGTGCCCAGCCAGATCTGCATCACGCGCGACAACACCCAGCTGCAGGTCGACGGCATCCTGTACTTCCAGGTGACCGATCCGATGCGGGCCAGTTATGGCTCGTCCAACTACATCATGGCGGTGACCCAGCTGGCCCAGACCTCGCTGCGCAGCGTGATCGGCAAGCTCGAACTCGACAAGACCTTCGAGGAGCGCGACATCATCAACGCCCAGGTGGTGCAGGCGATCGACGAAGCGGCGCTGAACTGGGGGGTGAAGGTGCTGCGCTACGAGATCAAGGACCTGACACCGCCCAAGGAAATCCTGCACGCCATGCAGTCGCAGATCACGGCGGAGCGCGAGAAGCGTGCGCTGATCGCCGCGTCGGAAGGCCGGCGCCAGGAGCAGATCAACATCGCGACCGGCGAGCGCGAGGCGTTCATCGCGCGCTCGGAGGGCGAAAAGCAGTCCATCATCAATAACGCCCAGGGCGAGGCCGCCTCGATCACGGCCGTGGCCGATGCGACGGCGCAGGCGATCGAGCGCATCGCCGCCGCCATCCGGCAGCCCGGCGGCGAGCAGGCGGTGCAGCTGAAGGTAGCCGAGCGCGCGGTGGACGCCTACAGCAAAGTCGCCGCGGAATCGAGCACCACCTTGATCGTGCCGAGCAACATGACGGAAGTCTCGGCCCTCATCGCCTCGGCGATGCGGATGGTGCAGACCGGGCGGGGCCCCACGGTCGGCGAGACGAAGTCTTAAGCGTTAAATCCGGGAGGGTTCGGTTCCTGGGCTGTTGCCGCGTCAGGGAAAACCCCGTTTGATCCAGGGCAAACGGCTGGGCCTGCGCGATCGTGGGGACAGCCGGGGATGCACCTTCTGAGCGCGGCCAGTCAAATATGTCACCGGAAATGCGATGGCCGGCCAGCCCGACCGATACGAAAATTGCCGGGATATGCCTACCGACCGCGACCACTACGCATTGCTCCAGGCGGAGTACCGCGCCGTGGCCGCGCAGGAGCGCGCCGAGTGGAAGGCTCTGAGGGACGGCGCACTCGGCCCGGTGGACCGCGTCAAGGCCTACGCCCGCTGGGTGAAAGCCGCTGAACGCGTCAAGCTCCTGTCCATCAGCATGCGCGAGCTCCGTGCGACCGAGGAGTCGCCGCCGCACTGACGGGGCGCCGCGGCGGCCGCCCGCGGTTTTCGCGCGACGCGCGCGAGCTAACATCGGGGTCATGACGTCGACAATTCGACAGGAGCGACCAGCATGCGAAGCGAAGTGACGGTGACGTTCGACAGCACGGCACCGGTGCGCATCGACCTGAACCACACCGAGCCCATGCGCAGCGATGCCGCCCGTGCCTGGCTGGACCGGCAGTTCATCGATCTCGATTGCGACCCCGTGCGCCCCACCGGCAAGGTTCTTACGGCCGACAAGGTCGTGGTCGTGGCCCAGGCCGCCGGCGCGGCGAAGTTCGCCGACGCGTCCTGGGCACAGGAATTCGCCCGCGCCACCAGCGCGGCGCTGGGCAAGCCGATCGTGCACATCGACGTGCCCTCGCTCAGCATCAGCTATTAGGCGCGGCCCAACGCGCATTGCGCCTGCAAGCGCGTTGCCGCGTGCCCGCGCGAGGAGCATACTGGCGCCCCGGTCCGGCACGCTCTCGCCGCCGGCGGTTGAAGCGAAGGAGCCAGACGATGCCGTTCTATCTCACGCGGTTCAGTTACACGCCGGCGACTTGGGCCAAGCTCATCAAGAACCCCGAGGACCGCAGGGCGGCGGCCCAGGAGTACATCGAATCGGTCGGCGGCAAGTTGCACGGCTTCTGGTACGCGTTCGGCGAGCATGACGGATACAACCTGTGGGAGGCTCCGGACAACGTGTCCATGGCCGCCGCCGCCCTGGCGATCGGCGCCGGCGGAGCATTGAGCAGCGTGCAGACAACCGTCTTGATGACCGTGGAAGAGACGATGGCAGCCATGCAAAAAGCGGCCTCGATCCGATACCGGTCGCCCGGAGACAAAGGCTAGAGCGCCGCGAGGCGCCGGCCGCACCTCTTAATCTAAATCAACCCGCCCCCCCGCCGGCCCCCTCATCATCGCCCCTTCGGGAGCCTTGAACCAGTTAATTACCGGAGGGGACAGCATGCAGTTGACGCCGCAAATCGCGGTGCCGGAGCTGGAGCGGGCGCAGCAGACGCGGCCCCTGACCGGCAATGAAGCCATCGCGCGCGGGGCCTGGGAGGCGGGAGTGCGCGTGGCGGCCGCCTATCCGGGCACGCCCAGCACGGAAATCCTCGAATCGCTGGCCAAATATCCGGCCGAAGACCTGCACGCGCAGTGGTCCACCAACGAGAAGGTGGCGCTGGACGTGGCGATCGGCGCCTCGTTCGCCGGCAGCCGCGCGCTGGCCGCCATGAAGCATGTCGGCCTGAACGTCGCGGCCGACGCCTTCATGTCGCAAAGCTACATCGGCGTGAACGGCGGACTCGTCATCGCCGTCTGCGACGACCCGGGCATCCACAGCTCGCAGAACGAGCAGGACACGCGGGTGTACGGCCAGTTCGCCAGCGTGCCCGTGCTGGAGCCCGCCGACGCGCAGGAGGCGCTCGATTTCACGCGCATGGCGTTCGACATCTCCGAGCAGTTCGACACCAGCGTGATCGTGCGCGGGACCACCCGCCTGTCGCACACGCGCAGCGCCGTCAAGGTGGGCTCGCGCGCGGAAAGGCCCTCGCGCGGCTTCCTCGAGGACCCCCGGAAGAACGTCATGATCCCCGCCCACGCCCGGCCGCGCCATGCAAAGGTGCTGGAGCGCGAGGCGAAGCTCAAAGCCTGGCTCGAGTCCGCGCCGCTCAACCGCTGGGAAACGGGCGATGCCAGCTTCGGCATCATCACCTCGGGTACCTGCTACCCCTACGTGCGCGAGCTATTCCCCGCTGCGAGCGTGCTCAAGCTCGGCGCCTCGTGGCCACTGCCCGAAGGATTGCTGCGCCGCTATTGCGAATCGGTCGGGCGCGTCTTCATCGTGGAAGAGCTGGAGCCGGTGATCGAGCGCGAGGCGCTTGCGCTCGGCCTGGCGGTCGAGGGCAAGAAGTTCTTTCCCCGCGCCGGCGAGTTCTCGCCCGACGTGCTGCGCGCCGGCTTCGAGAAGGCCGGGGTGCTGGCGCCGCGCGCGCAGGCAACGATGTGGACGCCCTCACCGATCGCGCGGCCGCCGGTCCTGTGCGCCGGCTGCCCCCACACCTCCTGCTACATGGCGGTGCGCGCATCGGGCGCGCGTGTCGCGGGCGACATCGGCTGCTACACGCTCGCCTGCCTCGACCCCCTGCGCGGGCTGGAAACCTGCGTCTCCATGGGCTCGTCCATCGGCAACGCCGTTGGCATGTCCAAGGCCGGCGATACCAAGCCGATCATGGCGACCATCGGCGACTCGACCTTCCTGCATGCCGGCATCCCGGCGCTGATCGACGCCGTGTACAACGACGCGAACATCACCGTGATGCTGCTGGACAACCACATCACGGCCATGACGGGCGGCCAGGAGCATCCGGGCACCGGCAAGACGCTGCGCGGAGAGGCGACCTCCCAGGTCGACTATGAAGCGCTGGTGCGCGCCTGCGGCGTCAAATGGGTACGCACCGTGGACTCGTACGACTTGGCGGTGATGTACCAGACGCTGCGCGAGGCGATCGCCCATCGCGGCGTGTCGGTGGTCATCTCCAACCGCCCGTGCGTGCTCGATCCCGTCAAGATCAAGGGCCCGGCGCTGCACGTCACCGACCAGTGCAATGCGTGCCAGTCCTGCATGAACCTGGGTTGCCCGGCGCTGACCTGGTCCGACGCGCTGTTCGAGGGCCGGCACAAGGTCAAGATCGACCCTTCGCTGTGCATCGGCTGCACGCTGTGCGCGCAGGTCTGCACCATGGGTTCTATCCAGCGCGTCGAACCCGCCGCGGTGGCGCCATGAGCGGCACCGCCCGCTCGCTGGCGCAGGCCAGCCACCCGGCCGAGGCGCTGGCCGCCGCGTCGGCCGACCCGCACAAGACCGTCAACGTGCTGATCGTCGGTGTCGGCGGCCAGGGCGTGATCATGGTTTCGAAGGTGCTCGCCTGGCTCGCCCAGTCGCACGGCCTGGACGTGAAGCAAAGCGAGGTGCACGGCATGGCCAAGCGCGGCGGCAGCGTCTTCAGCCACGTGCGCTTCGGGCCCCGTGTCTGGTCGCCCACCATCCCGGAAGGCCAGGCCGACATCCTCGTGGCCCTCGAATGGGCCGAAGGAATGCGCTGGCTGCCCTTTCTCAAGGCCGGCACCGGCATCTTCCTTTGCGACACCAAGCGCATCGTGCCGCCCTTCGCCTGCCTGAACCGGCAGGCGGATGCGCCGCTGCGTTATTCGCGCGAGACGCCGCAAGAAGTGAAAGCCCATGTCGCCGAGGGCTACGCGATCGACGCCACCAGCATGGCCGAGGGGCTGGGCAACGAACGCGCCTCGAACGTCGTGCTGCTCGGCGCGGTATCGACGGCGCTCGACTTCCCGGCGCAGGAATGGGAAAAGGCCATCGGGCAGTTCGTTCCCCAGAAGACGGTCGCGGTCAACCTGGAAGCGTTTCGGGCCGGCCGCGCGTGGGTCGAGGAGGCACGGCGGGAAGCGCCGCAACCGGTGCGGGCACCGCAAGCGCCGGCGACGGTCACGGAGCGCGGCGCCAGCGAAGCCGCGGCCCGGGCGCGGCTCGAAATCACGCGCGAATGGTGCAAGAGCTGCGACATCTGCGTGAAGCTCTGTCCGGAGCGCTGCCTGCGCCTGGACGCCGACCGCATCGCCGAACTCGCCCAAGCGGACAAATGCACCGGCTGCCGCATCTGCGAATGGGTGTGCCCGGACTTCGCCATCCGCGTCCACCTGGACGCGCCGTCCGCCCAAGCTCTGACCACACCATGAATGCCCCGCACCCCCTGATGCCCATGAAGCCGGCCGTGCGGCTGATCTCGGGCAACCACGCCTGCGCCCTGGGCGCCGTCGCGGCCGGCTGCCGCTTCTTCGCCGGCTACCCCATCACGCCCTCCTCCGAAGTCGCGGAGCGCCTTTCGCGCGCCTTGCCGCTGGTGGACGGCGTGTTCGTGCAGATGGAAGATGAAATCGCCTCCATGGCGGCGGTGATCGGCGCCTCCATGGGCGGCGTCAAGTCGCTCACGGCCACCAGCGGTCCCGGTTTTTCGCTCAAGCAGGAAAACATCGGCTACGCCGCCGGCGCCGAAATTCCCTGCGTCATCGTCAACGTGATGCGCGGCGGACCCTCCACCGGCATGCCCACGCGGCCCGCGCAGGGCGACCTGATGCAGGCCCGCTGGGGCAGCCACGGCGACTATCCCATCATCGCGCTGGCGCCGGCATCGGTGCGCGAGGTCTATTTCGAGACCGTGCGCGCCTTCGAGCTGGCCGAGCGCTTCCGCACCCCGGTCGTGGTGCTCTACGACCAGGTGATCGCCCAGCTCACCGAGACGGTGGATCTGCCCGCCGACGACGGCGCCGCGCGCGCGCAGCGCCAATGGGCCAGCGGGCCCAGGGACGACTACCGGCCCTACGCCACCGGCGCCGACGGCATTCCGGCCATGGCGCGGCCCGGCGATGGCTACCGTGTGCACACCACCGGCCTGAGCCACACGGAGGATGGCTTTCCCAGCCAGAACCCAGATGCCGTCAGCCGCAACCTGGGCCGGCTGCTCTCGAAGTTCGACGCGCATCGCGAGGCCATCGACTCCTGGGAGGCCGTCGCCTGCGAGGACGCTGACGTCGTCGTCGTGGCGGTCGGCATCAGCGCGCGCGCCGCAGCGGGCGCCGTGCAGCAGTGCCGCGCCCGCGGCCTGCGCGCGGGACTGTTCCGACCCATCACCTTGTGGCCTTTCCCGGAGCGTGCCTTGCGCGAAGCCACCGCGCACGCCCGCGCCGTGCTGGTGCCCGAATTGAACGCCGGGCAGTTGAGCCTGGAGGTCGAGCGCATCCTCGGCCGGGACCGCGTGTCGGGCATTCATCGCGTCAACGGCGAGCCGGTCACGCCGGCCGAGATCGCCGCGCGCGTGGAGGCGCTCGCCCAAGAAGGAGCCGCAGCATGATCCTGGATTCGGCCCGCGACTTCGACGTTCGCGACTACCTGCGGCAGGAGATGATGCCGCATTTCCTGTGCCCGGGCTGCGGCCACGGCATCGCCCTGCGCGCGCTGCTGTGGGCGCTGCACGAGCTGAAGATCGACAAGGACAAGCTCGCGGTGGTGTCGGGCATCGGCTGCGCCGGCCGCCTTTCGGCCTACATCGACGCCAGCACCTTCCACGTGACGCATGGCCGGCCGCTCGCCTACGCCACGGGCCTCGCGCTGGCGCGCCCGGACCTGCACGTGGTGGTCATCACCGGCGACGGCGACTGCCTGGCCATCGGCGGCAACCACCTGATCCACGCCTGCCGCCGCAACCTCAAGCTCACCTGCCTGATGCTGAACAACGAGGTCTACGGCATGACCGGCGGGCAGGTGTCCCCGACCACGTCGCAGACGCGCGTGACCAGCACGACGCCGTCCGGAAACTCCGAGCCGCATTTCGACGCCTGCGCGCTCGCCGCCGCCGCCGGGGCCGGCTTCGTCGGTCGCGAAGTGACGCTGCACGTGCCCAAGCTGAAGGAGCTCATCCGGGCAGGACTGGAACACCCGGGCTTCGCCTTCGTCGAGGTGCTCACGGACTGCACCGAAATCTTCGGGCGCAAGAACGAAATGGGTTCGTCGCCCGAGATGATGCTGCGCCAGACCAGCGAACTGCGCCCCAGTGCCTATCGCGACACCGTGGACACGCCATTCCGGCCCAACGACCTGCCCACGGGCATCCTCATGAAGAACGACCGCCCCGAATACGGCGCCGCCTATCGCAAGGCCGCGGCCGCCACCCGGCTCGCGTCCGCCGCGAAGGCTTCGACATGAGCGCCGCCCAGCGACTGGAAATCCGCATTGCCGGCAGCGGCGGCCAGGGCCTGATCCTGGCCGGCAAGATGCTCGCCGACGCGCTGGCCTCGACCGGCCGGCGCGTCGCGCAATCGCAGACCTACGAGCCCACGTCGCGCGGCGGCTTCTGCAACGCCGACCTGGTCATCGCCCAGGGCGAGGTGGACTTTCCGCTCACCACGAAACTCGATTGCCTGGTGCTGCTGGACCGCGTGGCCGTGAAGCCTTCGTGGCCCCTGCTCAAGAAGGACGCGATCGTCATCGCCGACACGCGGCTGTGTCCCGATGTGCCGGAGAGCGGGCACCGCAGCTATCGCCTGCCGCTCTCGCGCCGCGCCATCGACCTCGGCAGCGAGCGCGTGGCCAACATCGTCGCGCTCGGCGCGCTGGCCGCGATCGCCGGCGTGTCCGACCGCAAGGCGCTCGAGCAGGCCGTGCGCAGCGAGACGCCGCGCAGCTTCCTGGACCTGAACCTGGATGCCCTCGCGGCGGGCTTCCGGCTGGGCGAGGAAGCCGTGCACGAGACAGTCGGCTGAAATCTGAACGCGCGGTTGAGCGTCACGCCGCTTGAAGAACCAGGCGCGGGCGGATGGGTTCAGCCACTTGCCGTGATGGGACGTGAAACAAAAAAAGCGCCGAAGCGCTTGATTTGTGAGAAGTCCTGGCGGAGAGGGCGGGATTCGAACCCGCGGAGGGCTATTAACCCTCACACGCTTTCCAGGCGTGCGACTTAAACCGCTCATCCACCTCTCCGCGGAGCGTGCCATTGTAGCAGCGGCTCTTGCGCGGCGTCGCTGGGTGGCGCAAG
>JAMPXR010000112.1 GCA_023701085.1 Ramlibacter sp.
GCTCACGCCGGCGAAGCGGCCGATGCGGTGGCTCGACTTCATGCCCAGCTCGACTTCGAGCGGCCGCACGAACGTGCCGAACATGTCCAGCAGCATGCCCTTGCAGTCCTCCTCGATCACGCGAAGGATTTCCACGTTCACGAGCGTGGTGAACACGATGGGTTTGCGCCCCTCCAGCTCGGCCGTGTGGTTGATCTGCCGCACCACCTGATGGGCTTTGTCGACGCTGTCGACGAAAGGCAGCCGCACGTGGCGCGGCTTGAATTCGAATTGCGCCAGGATGGCGTTGCCGAACGTCTCGGCCGTGATGCCGGTGCCGTCGGAGACGAAGAAAACGGTTCGGGTGTACATGGGCTGACTGCCGATTCTTGTGGTTTCTGCAGGAGGTCCAGGCCATGGGCACGCCTACAATGCGGCAATTATCCGATTCCCCCGCATGCGACGTCCCGGCCCAAAACAACAAGCAAAAAGCCGTCGGATCCGGCGCGCGGCGCTGCTGCCCTCGAGCGCGCACCCGGTTTCAACTTCTGGAGCATTCCCATGTCCGCAACTTCCGGCTCTGCCGCCCTGGAGAACCGCCTAGCCGACCTGCTGGTCGTACCTTTCGAAAACCTGCGAATGAGCGACGTCGAGGTCGTTGGCGGCAAGAACGCCAGCCTCGGCGAGATGATCTCCCAGCTGCCGCGCGGTGTGCGTGTGCCCACGGGATTCGCCACCACGGCGCATGCCTTCCGCCAGTTCCTGGCCCATGACGGGCTGGCGCAGCGCATTCACAGGCAGCTGGCGGCACTGGACGTCGAGGACGTGCGCGCCCTGGCCGCGGCCGGCGCCGAAATCCGCGCCGCGGTCCAGGCGCAGCCCTTCCCGCCCGACCTGGAGCGCGCGATCCGCGATGCTTTCGCGGCGCTGTGCGCAGGCAGCGAGGGCGCCAGCTTCGCGGTACGCTCCTCGGCCACCGCGGAGGACCTGCCCGATGCCTCCTTCGCGGGGCAGCAGGAGACCTTCCTCAATGTGGCCGGCATAGAGGACGTGCTGCACAAGATGAAGGAGGTCTTCGCATCCCTCTACAACGACCGCGCCATCAGCTACCGCGTGCACAAGGGCTTCGCGCATTCCGATGTGGCGTTGTCCGCGGGCGTGCAGCGGATGGTGCGCAGCGACCTCGGCGCCTCGGGCGTGATGTTCACCATGGACACCGAGTCGGGCTTCCAGGACGTGGTGTTCATCACGTCCAGCTACGGCCTGGGCGAAACCGTGGTGCAGGGCGCCGTCAACCCCGACGAGTTCTACGTGCACAAGCCCATGCTCGACGCCGGCAAGAAAGCCGTGATCCGGCGCTCGCTGGGGTCCAAGCTGATCCAGATGGTCTTCGCAAGCGAGCGCGAGAAGGCCGCGTCCGGCAAGCTCGTGAAGACCGTGGACGTGCCCCTGGAGCAGCGCAACCGCTATTCGCTCAGCGAGACCGAAGTCGAGGAACTCGCGCGCTACGCGCTGGTGATCGAGCGGCACTATGGCCGCCCCATGGACATCGAGTGGGGCAAGGACGGCGTCGACGGCGCGCTCTACATCCTGCAGGCGCGGCCCGAGACGGTGAAGAGCCAGCAGCACGGCAAGTCCCAGATGCGCTACAAGCTCAAGGGCAGGGGCAGCGTGCTGGCCGAGGGCCGGGCCATCGGGCAGAAGATCGGCACCGGGCCGGTCCGGCTGGTCCTGAGCAGCGGGGAAATGGACAAGGTGCAGGCGGGCGACGTCCTGGTCACCGACATGACCGACCCGAACTGGGAGCCGGTGATGAAGCGGGCCAGCGCGATTGTCACCAATCGCGGCGGGCGCACCTGCCACGCGGCGATCATTGCGCGCGAACTGGGCATTCCCGCCGTGGTCGGCTGCGGCAACGCCACCGACCGGCTGAAAGATGGCACGCTGGTGACCGTGAGCTGCGCCGAAGGCGACACTGGCTTCATCTACGACGGCCTGCTGGAAACCGAGGTGAGCGAGGTGCAGCGCGGCGAAATGCCGCAGATCCCGGTCAAGATCACGATGAACATCGGCAATCCGCAGCTGGCGTTCGATTTCTGCCAGCTGCCCAACCACGGCGTCGGCCTTGCGCGCCTGGAATTCATCATCAACAACAACATCGGGGTCCACCCGAAGGCCATCCTCGACTATCCCAACGTCGACGCGGACCTGAAGAAAGCGGTCGAGTCGGTGGCGCGCGGGCACGCGTCGCCGCGTGCCTTCTACGTCGACAAGGTGGCCGAAGGCGTGGCCACCATCGCCGCCGCTTTCTGGCCCAAGCCGGTGATCGTGCGGCTGTCCGATTTCAAGTCCAACGAATACCGCAAGCTGATCGGCGGTTCGCGCTACGAACCCGAGGAAGAAAACCCGATGCTCGGATTCCGCGGGGCGGCCCGCTACATCAGCTCGGATTTCAGGGAGGCGTTTGCCATGGAGTGCGAGGCGCTGCGCCGCGTGCGCGGCGAGATGGGCCTGACGAACGTCCAGGTGATGGTGCCCTTCGTGCGCACGCTCGGCCAGGCCGACCGGGTCACCCAGTTGCTCGCGCAACAAGGTCTCAAGCGCGGGGAGGGCGGCGACGGCAGCGACGGATCGGCGCTGAAGGTCATCATGATGTGCGAGGTGCCCAGCAACGCCATCCTGGCGGACGAATTCCTGGAGTTCTTCGACGGCTTCTCGATCGGCTCGAACGACCTGACGCAGCTCACGCTGGGCCTGGACCGCGACTCCGGCCTGGAGCTGCTGGCCGCCGACTTCGACGAGCGCGATCCGGCCGTCAAGGCGCTGCTGGCCCGGGCGATCGCGGCGTGCAAGGCCAAGGGCAAGTACGTGGGCATCTGCGGCCAGGGGCCCAGCGACCACCCGGACTTCGCGCGCTGGCTGTCCGACCAGGGCATTTCGTCGATCTCGCTCAATCCAGACAGCGTGATCGGCACCTGGCGGCAGCTCGCCGGCGAGTGACGCGATAGCGCTAACCCGGTGGCCCGGGGCGGGCCGCGGTGCGATGATGCGCGCAGCGAGGGACTCGCGCACCACAATCGATGGCCGATAAACCTGAATATGCCGCGTACAAGCGGCGGCTGGCCCGCATCCTGGCGTTGTACGTCCTCGGTTTGTGCGCGGCCCTGGGCGTGCTGGCCTGGGCCGAGCGCAGCGGCCTGTCGCGGCAATGGCTCGGTCCGTTCTTCCTGTTCGCCACGGTGATGATCTATGCGGCGATCGGCGTCTACGGCCGCACGTCGGATGCCGAGGAGTACTACGTCGCGGGCCGGCGCATCCCGCCGTTCTACAACGGCATGGCCGCGGCGGCGGACTGGATGAGCGCGGCTTCGTTCATCAGCCTGGCGGGCGGGCTGTACCTGCAGGGCTTTTCCGGCACCGACACACAGCCGGGCGGGCTCGCCTATGTCCTGGGCTGGACGGGAGGGTTCTGCCTCGTGGCGCTGCTGGTCGCCCCCTACTTGAGGCGGCTGGGCCTGTACACGGTTCCCGACTACTTCGCGCTGCGCTACGGAGGCCGCTGGCCGCGCCGCATCGCGGCGTTCGCCGCCATGCTGTGCTCGTTCACCTATGTCGTGGCGCAGATCTACGGCATCGGGCTGATCGCCTCGCGCCTGACCGGCGTGCAATTCGAGATCGGGATCCTGCTCGGGCTGGGGGGCGTGCTGCTGTGCTCGTTCCTGGGCGGCATGCGGGCCATCACCTGGACCCAGGTGGCCCAGTACGTGATCCTGTTCCTGGCGTTCCTGATCCCCGTGTCCTGGCTCGCGTACAAGCAACTGGGCAACCCGCTCGCGCCGCTGGTGTATGGCAAGCAGCTGACGAAGATCAGCGAGATGGAAAAGGCGCTGGTCGATTCCCCCGCCGAAAAACAGGTCCGGGCCGCGTACAAGCGCCGCGCGGCCGAATACGCGGCGCGGCTGGAGGATATCGAAGGATCGCTGCGGCGCGATCGTGCGGCAGCCCTGCAGCGCATCCGGCAGCTCAAGGCGCAGAACGCGGATTCCGCCCGGATCGTGGCGGCCCATCGCGAACTGGCGGCGCTGCCCCGCGACCCATCGGCGGCGCGCGACCTGTGGACCCGCGCGATGCACGAAAGCGACGACCGCTCGCGTCCCCTGGGCGGCCTGCTGCCGCACAGCCAGCCGTTCGCCGGCGACCCCGGCGGCACGCCCGAGCAGGTGGCGCAGTTCGAGACTTCGCGCCGGAATTTCCTGGCGCTGGTCTTCTGCCTGATGGTGGGAACCGCGGGGCTGCCGCACCTGCTGACGCGCTTCTTCACGACACCGACCGTCGCCGAGGCCCGTTCCTCGGTGGCGTGGGCCCTGTTCTTCGTCCTGCTGCTGTACCTGAGCGTGCCGGCGCTTGCGGTGCTGGTGAAGTACGAGGTGATGCAGGGCCTCGTGGGCAGCGGCTTCGACGCGCTGCCGTCCTGGATCCTGCAATGGGGCAAAGTGGACGCCTCGCTCATCTCCGTGAGCGACGTCAATGGCGACGGCATCGTGCAATTCGGCGAAATACGGCTGGGCGCGGACATCATCATGCTGGCGACGCCGGAGATCGGCGGGCTGCCGTACGTCGTCTCGGGACTGGTCGCCGCGGGCGGCTTGGCGGCCGCATTGTCGACCGCCGACGGGCTGCTGCTCACCATCAGCAATGCCATGGTGCGCGACGTGTATTGCCAGGAGGTCGGCCATGACGTCCCGCCGGAGCAGCGCGTCATCATGTCGAAGTTCGCGCTGCTGTCGGTCGCCCTGATCGCGGCCATGGTCGCCTCGCTCAAGCCGGCCGACATCCTGCCGCTGGTCTCCGCCTCGTTCTCCCTGGCCGCGTCGGCGTTCGTGCCCGCGATGGTGCTGGGCATCTTCTGGCGCGGCGCCACGCGCGCCGGCGCCGTCGCTGGAATGGCCGCCGGGCTGGGCGTCACGGTCTACTACATGGTGGCCAACGCAGGGGTCGTGCGGGCGCTGCTGAAGCTTTCCCCCGAGCCGCAGTTGTGGCTGGGGATCGTTCCTGTCTCGGCGGGTGTGTTCGGGGTGAGCGTGGGGCTGGCCGTCGCGCTGGTCGTCAGCCTGGCGACCCTGCGCGGCAACTGAGTATGCGCCGCGGCACGATCCGCTATGGGGAGGGCATGTGGTCCCGCATGTCGGCCGCGAAATCGGCCGCGACCTTGCCGCTGCGCACGTCGCTCACCATGACTTCGGCCAGCTTGATGGCGGACTGAAAATCCCCGGGATTGCGAGCGGCTTCGATGCGCAGGCAGGCCGGCTCGGAGCTGGGGCCGAGAAGATCGAACAGCCGGCGCGAAGCGTAGCGCTGCGCGTCGGCCAGCGAGATGCCCCGTCCCGCCGCCGGGACCGCCGCCTTGGCGCCCGAGCCGGAAGCCACCGCGGGCGCGGCGAGCCCGCCGGGTTCGATGAAGCCCTGGTCGAGCAACTGGCCCAGCAGCAGATCGACGTCGCCCGGCGCGGTCGACAGCCGGGCCAGCTCATCGAACCCCCGCTTGCCGTCGACCAGAATCAATGTCGAACGCAATTTCGGACCGAGCCCGTGCTGGCGCGTCGCGATGGCTTCGACGCCTTTGGCTGACTTGTGATAGATCCTGTTTCTTTCAATCACCGCAGTCCCCGTTGCCGTTTGTCAGTTCAGTGTAAGCATATCTGTCAGGCACCGTCGAGTGGCAATTTCCCCTCAATTGCACGGCCGCAACATTCGCGGCGCGCGATCGGTGTCGCAGCGCCGGGTAATCCCTGACGGGGGTTTTCCTCGCCGTCCTCCGCTTTGTAAGGGCCCCGTAAGGGCGTCTGCAAACGATCCAGCCTTCATCACGCGGAGAGGCTGCGTTGCTCACTCTCGTCAGCATCATCAAGCTCCTGGCCGAGATCGCCCTGCTGGCCCTGGCGGGGCAAGGCGTGCTGGCGCTGCTGGCGGGCGCCAAGCGGGACCAGAACCTCTTCTACCAACTGCTGCAGATCCTCACACGGCCCTTCGTCACCGCCGCGCGCTTCATCACGCCCAAAGCGGTGCTCGACCGGCATGTTCCCATCGTCGCCTTCCTGCTGCTGTTTTTCGCCTGGCTGGTCGCCACGATGACCAAGATCAGCATCTGCGTGCGCATCGGCGTGGAGAAGTGCACATGATGCGCGTGCTTCGCTACCACGGCTGGAAGTGGCGCGCGATCACGCAGCTTGTCCTCGGACGCCAGGCGGCGGCGCTGTCCCTGTTCGAATCCATGTTGCAGGAGTTTCCGAACGACACCTACGCGCTGGCCAGCAAGGCGCATCTGCAAGCGCGCCACGGGCGCCGGCGCGATGCCCTGCAGACCATGCGGCTGCTGCTGGAGGTCGATCCGGACAGCGGCAGGAACTGGTTCAACTATGGCTTCCTGCTGGAGGAACTCGACGACTTCGGGCAAGCCGAAGCCGCCTTCCGGCGCGCCACGCAGCTCAGCCCGCAACTCGACCGGGCCTGGTACGGACTGGGCCTGGTCCTGATCCGGCTGGAGCGCTTCGACGAGGCGGTCCTGGCCCTGAAGAAGAACACCCAGCTGCAACCCATGAGCCCGTACGGCTGGTACCAGTTGGCGCGCGTCCATGTCGACCGGCACGAGCCGGAGGAGGCGCGCAAGATCATCCGGCACCTCAGGAAGTTCGAACCGAAAGTGGCCGCCCAGCTGGAACGCGAGACGGGACTCTTCGTTCCGCCCGCCGGCTGAGAGGGCATCAGGGCGCGGCCCTTCGCACAGCCGGCGTGCAGCGCCGGGGGCCGTTTGGTGGCAGAGGCGCCCGCAAGGGCAATAACAGGAGACAACAGACATGCAATTGACAGAGGGACACCGCGAGTATTGGCGGAAGAACCTGCGTATCACCGTGATCCTGCTGGCGGTCTGGTTCGTGGTGACATACGTCATCGGCTACTACGCCCGTGACCTGGACTTCCGGTTTTTCGGCTGGCCTTTCAGCTTCTGGGTGGGTGCCCAGGGCGCGCTGATCGTCTACGTCGTGATCATCTGGTTCTACGCCCGGTACATGAACAGGCTGGACCAGGAATTCGGCGTTGCCGAGGAGGAGTGAGACCATGGCAGTTTTCTCGACCAGTGGGACCGGCGCGAGCGCACGCAGCGCCTTCAGGGCACAGCTGAACAAGGTCTACGGCTTCTATACCGGCGGCTTCATCGCCTTCGTGATCGTCCTCGCGATCCTGGAGCAGTTCGGGCTCAAGCGCGAATGGATCGGCTTCATCTTCCTGATGGCCACCATCGGCCTGTACGCGGGGATCGGCATCATGAGCCGTACCACCGACGCGGCCGAATACTATGTCGCCGGCCGGCGGGTGCCGGCCATCTACAACGGCATGGCGACTGGCGCCGACTGGATGAGCGCGGCGTCGTTCATCGGTATGGCCGGCACGCTGTACCTCACCGGCTACGGCGGCCTGGCCTTCATCATGGGCTGGACCGGCGGCTACTGCCTGGTGGCCCTGCTGCTGGCGCCGTACCTGCGCAAGTTCGGGCAGTTCACGATCCCCGACTTCCTCGGCGAGCGCTACGGCGGCAACCTGCCGCGCTTCATCGGCATCATCGCCGCGATCCTGTGCTCGTTCACTTACGTCGTGGCGCAGATCTACGGTGTCGGCATCATCACGACGCGCCTGACCGGCGTGGCGTTCGAACTGGGCATCTTCCTCGGCCTGGGCGGCATTCTGGTGTGCTCTTTCCTGGGCGGCATGCGGGCGGTGACGTGGACCC
>JAMPXR010000113.1 GCA_023701085.1 Ramlibacter sp.
GCCTACCGCCGCGGCTTCGCCGGCCGCAAGGCCAGGATCTGCTACGCGATGAAGGCGAACTCGTCGCTGGGCGTGCTCCAGGTCTTCGCCCGCGCCGGATGCGGTTTCGACATCGTCTCCGGCGGCGAACTCGAGCGCGCGCTGGCCGCGGGGGCCGATGGCGCGGACATACTTTTTTCCGGCGTGGGCAAGACGCGCGCCGAAATGCGCCGCGCGCTGGAGGCCGGGGTCGGCTGCTTCAATGTGGAGAGCGAAGCGGAACTCGAGGTGCTCAACGAAGTGGCGCTGGCCTGCGGCAGGACGGCCCCGGTGAGCATCCGGGTGAATCCGGACGTGGATCCGAAGACCCATCCGTACATTTCCACGGGCCTGAAGGGCAACAAGTTCGGCATCGCGCATGCGCGCACGCTGGCCGCTTACCGGCGCGCCGCCGGCCTGCCGGGCCTGCGGGTCGCCGGCATCGATTGCCACATCGGCTCGCAGATCACGGACGAGGCGCCCTACCTGGACGCGATGGACCGGGTGCTGGACCTGGTGCAGGCCATCGAGGCGGCCGGCATCCCTATCCACCATATCGACTTCGGCGGCGGCCTGGGCATCAACTACAACGGCGACCAGCCCCCGGCGGCGGATGCGCTGTGGCGCCAATTGTTCGCCAGGATCGACGCGCGCGGTTTCGGGGACCGGCAGTTCATGATCGAGCCCGGCCGCTCGCTCGTGGGCAACGCGGGGCTGTGCGTAACCGAAGTGCTGTACCTCAAGCCGGGGGAGCAAAAGAACTTCTGCATCGTCGACGCGGCCATGAACGACCTGCCGCGGCCGGCCATGTACCAGGCCTACCACGCCATCGTCCCGGTGGCCGGACACCGGGGCACCGCGCAGCGGGTCTATGACGTGGTCGGGCCGGTGTGCGAAAGCGGCGACTGGATCGGGCGCGACCGGACGCTGACCGTGCAGCCGGGCGATTTCCTCGCCGTGCTGTCCGCCGGCGCCTACTGCATGAGCATGGCCAGCAACTACAACACGCGCGGACGCGCGGCCGAAGTGCTGGTGGATGGGGACAGCGTTCACTTGATCCGCGAACGCGAATCGGCGGTCGACCAGATGCGGTCGGAACGGCTGCTGCCCTGAAGGAGCGAACCGGGTTCAGCCCGGCCGGCGACGCACCGGTGCCGCGGCCAGCGCCGGCGGCAGACGCCTCTTGTGAAGATGCTGCGCCGCGCGCCAGCCCAGCAGCGCGAACACGATCAGGGCGTACACCGCCACCTCGCCGAAATCGTTCTTGCCGGCGCGCATCCAGAAGAAGTGCAGGATGCCCAGCGCGGCGATCGCGTAGACCAGCTTGTGCAGCATCTGCCAGCGCGCGGCGCCCAGCGCCTTCACCGCCCGGTTGAACGAGGTGGCGGCCAGCGGTGTCAGCAGGAGAAAGCCGCAAAAGCCCACCAGGATGAAGGGCCGTTTGGCGATGTCCTTGGCGATCTCGCCGGGGTCGAACCCCATGTCGAACCAGCTGTAGCTCAGGAAGTGAAGCACGACATAGAAGTAGACGAACAGGCCGGTCATGCGGCGAAAGCGCGCGAGGGCAGGCGTGCCGGTGATCACCCGCAGCGGCGTCACGGCCAGCGTGATGCACAGAAAACGCAGCGTCCAGTCCCCGGTGGAGCGGCTCAGGTATTCCGCGGGGTTGGCGCCCAGGTTGTCCGTGATCGCGCCATACAGCAGCCAGGCAAAGGGCAGCAGGGCGAGCACGAACACCAGCGGCTTGGCCGCCGGGTGCAGGAGCGCCCCCGCCGCCCGCTTGCGCCAGGTTCCTGGAGTGGCCATCAGTAATTCTTCTTCAGGTCCATGCCCGCGTACAGCTGGCCGACCTGCGCCTCGTAGCCGTTGAACATCAGCGTCTTGCGCTTCTTGGCGAACAGGCCGTCCTCGCCGATGCGCCGCTCCGTGGCCTGCGACCAGCGCGGATGGTCCACGTTCGGGTTCACGTTGGAGTAGAAGCCGTACTCATTGGCGGCCGCCTTGTTCCACGCGGTCTTCGGCTCGCGGTCGGTGAAGCGGATTCGCACCAGGCTCTTGCCGCTCTTGAATCCATACTTCCAGGGCACCACCAGCCGCAGCGGCGCGCCGTTCTGGTTGGGCAGCACCTCGCCGTACATGCCGAACGCCAGCAGCGTGAGCGGATGCGTGGCCTCGTCCATGCGCAGTCCTTCCACATAGGGCCAATCCAGGACCCTCGAGGTCACATAAGGCATGGTCTTGGGATCGGCCAGGGTGACGAATTCGACGAACTTCGCGTTGCCCAGCGGCTCGACCTTCTCGATCAGCTTGGACAGCGAATAGCCGACCCAGGGGATCACCATGGACCAGCCTTCCACGCAGCGCAGCCGGTAGATCCGCTCTTCCTGCGCGCTGAGCTTGAGCAGGTCGTCCAGTACGTATTTGGCGGGCTTTTTCACCAGGCCCTCGACCTCCACCGTCCAGGGGCTGGTCTTGAGCGTGTGCGCGTTCTTCACCGGGTCGGCCTTGTCCGTGCCGAACTCATAAAAATTGTTGTAGCTCGTCGCGTCCTTGTACTCGGTGACCTTTTCCATGGTCACCGCGCCGGCGACCGCCGACTTGCCACCCGCCAGCGCCGCCAGTTTCCCTGGCCGCTGCACCTGGGCCAGCGCCTCGCGCGATGCCCAGGACGCAAGCGCGGCGCTGGCCGCGCCCGAAGCCATCAGCCTGAGCAGGTCGCGCCGCCCGAGGTAGGTATCGCGCGGCGTGATTTCACTGGCGACCGGGTGGATAAAGCCGTCCCGGCGGGTCTGGATCAGCATGTGTTTTCCCCGAGGATTGACCGTTGGTCTTGGACCGACGGCCATTCTTACAGACCTGGGATTTCGCCGCTGCCGCCTTGTTCCATGACTGCGCCGCGGTCAGGGGACAGCGGGTCGCCTCTTCAGGGCCATCGCTGGGTCAGGGCGAGGCCGGTGGCCGGGTGTCCGTTCTCCGGCTCACGCTCGCGCAGAAGCGGGCCCTCCGAAGAGCGGCCCGCCTGGGTGTCTGTCAAACGTGGGGGCGCGTCAGCGCAGCCCGGCAATGTAGTCGGCCACCGCCTTGATTTCCCGGTCGTTCAGCTTGGCCGCGACCTGGGCCATCATCAGGCTGTTCTTGCGGGCGCCGTCGCGGAACCCGAGCAGCTGGGCGGTCGTGTAGTCGGCATGCTGGCCGGACAGCCGCGGAAACTGGGAAGGGACGCCGGCCCCGTTGGGGCTGTGGCAGCCGGCGCAGGCCGCAACCTGGCGCTCGCCGATACCGCCGCGGTAGATGCGCTCGCCCAGCGTCACCAGTTCCCTGTCCTTGGCGAAGCCAGGCTTGGCCTTTTGCGTGCCGACCCAGTAGGCGATGTTCTTCATGTCGGCTTCGGACAGCTGGGACGCGAAGCCCTGCATGATCGGGCTGGGACGCTTGCCGTTCTTGAACTCCTGCAGCTGCTTGACCAGGTATTCGGGGTGCTGGTACGCCAGCTTGGGGTTGGCCGGCACGCCGGAATTGCCGTCGGGACCATGGCAAGCGGCGCACACCGCCGCGAACTTTTGCTGGCCTTGCGCGAGATCCGGCTTGGCGGCGGCGGGCGCCGCCGCAGGGGCGGCAGGCGCAGGCGCAGCCGCAGCCGCCGGCGTGGCGGGCACGGCGGGCTTTTCCTCCGCGGCGAACGCGGAGGACGCGGCCGCCATCAGGGCGGTCGTCAGCAGGCAGGCAAGCAGCTTCATCGTCGGCAATGGGGGCAAAAGCTGCTAATTCTACAATGCCGAACTCGGGTCATCCCCCGATGAAAGGCACCTCGATGAGCTCCGCCCCGGGCCAGACCAGCGGCACCCGGACCGCAGACCCCGTTTCGGCACGAGCCGCGCCCGCGACGGCCGCGTCCGCCGTGGCCTGGATGCATACGGCGCGCTTTCTCACCACCGCGCCCCGGCTCGAATTCCTGCCGGCGCTGGATGTGCCCGAGATCGCCTTCGTCGGCCGCTCCAACGCGGGCAAGTCCACCTGCATCAATACGCTGACTCAGCAAAAGCGGCTGGCCTTCGCCTCCAAGACGCCCGGGAGGACGCAAAGCATCAATCTGTTCGCGCTGGGCAAGCAGGGCGTGACCGACGCGGTGCTGGCCGACCTGCCCGGCTACGGCTACGCGGCCGTGCCCCGGCAGGACAAGGAGCGCTGGCAGCAGGTGATGGCGGCCTACCTGGTCACGCGCGAGAACCTGCGCGCCGTGGTGCTGCTGTGCGATCCGCGCCAGGGGCTGACGCAGCTCGACGATATCCTGCTGGAGGTCATCCGCCCCCGGGTCGAGCAGGGCCTGAAGTTGCTGCTGCTGCTGACCAAGTCGGACAAGCTCAGCCGCGGCGAGCAGGCAAAGGCGCTGTCCATTGCGCGACTGCAGGCCGGTGGCGGAGAGGTCAAGCTGTTCTCGGCCCTGAAGAAGCAGGGCGTGCCCGAAACGTCCCTGCTGCTGTGGCAGTGGGCCCACCCCGCGACCGCCGAGCCGTCCACTCCATGATCGAAAGATTCCAGCATTCCCTGGCGCATGGCATCACCCTCAGCTGCCGCGCCGCCGGCCAGATCGGCCGCCCCGGCCTCATGTTCCTGCACGGCTTTCCCGAGGCGGCCTTCGTCTGGGACGAACTGCTGGAACATTTCGCCCGGCCCGAGAATGGCGGCTACCGCTGCCTGGCGCCCAACCTGCGCGGCTACGAGAAATCCAGCCAGCCGTCCGAGGTCCAGGCCTATCGGGCGAAACACCTGGTGCAGGACATCGCCGCGCTGATCCGGGACCAGGGCTCGCCCCTGGAATGCCTGGTGGCGCACGACTGGGGCGGGGCGGTCGGATGGAACCTGGCCAATCAACTGCCCGCGCTGACGAAGAAACTGGCCATCGTCAACTCGCCGCATCCCGGGACTTTCCTGCGCGAGCTCCAATCCAACCCGCGCCAGCAGGCGGCCAGCGCCTACATGAACTTCCTGATCCGGCCCGATGCCGAGGCTATCCTGCGCGGGGACGATTACCGCAGGCTGTGGGAGTTCTTCACGCACTGGGGCTCCGCGCCCTGGCTCACCGAGAGCCTCAAGCAGCAGTACCGTGAGGTCTGGGACGCCAGCCTGACCGGCGGCTGCAACTATTACCGGGCGTCGCCGCTGCGCCCGCCGCGGCCGCAGGACCCCGCGGCCGCGGCCATCACGCTGCCGCGCGAGATGCTCGGCGTGGACCTGCCCACCCTGGTGCTCTGGGGCATGGACGACGGCGCGCTGCTGCCCAGTTTGGTCGACGGATTGGAGGAGTACGTGCCGCGGCTCACCCTGGAGAAAGTGGAAGGTGCCAGCCACTGGATCATCCACGAGCGCCCGCAGTGGGTCGCGCGGCGCCTGGGGGCATTCCTGCGCGAATGAAGCGGGACGGCGCCGCCCGCGCCGCCCTCAATAGACGCGCGGCATTCCCGCCGGGCGCGTCTTGAAACGCTTGTGCACCCAGTAGTACTGGTCGGGCATCGCATCGATGTAGCCCTGCAGGCGCTGGTTCATGAGCGCGGTGTCGCGCGCCGCATCCGCGGACGGGAAATCGTTCCACGCCGGCAGCACCCGGACTTCGTAGCCTTGGGGCGTCAGTCGCGTCACCACCGGCACGACCTTGGCGCGGCCCAGCCGCGCGAAGCGGGAAAGCGAGGGCACGGTGGCCGCCGGCACGCCATAGAACGGCACGAAGATCGATTCCTCGGGCCCGAAGTTCATGTCGGGCAGCAGGTACAGCGGTGCGCCCTCGCGCAATGCCGCCACGATCGTCTTGACGCCGTCGATGCGCCCGAACAGCCGCCCGGCGCCGAAGCGCCGCCGGCTTTCCAGGATCCATGCGTCCAGCACCTTGTTGGCCTGGTTGGTGTAGATGGTGGTGAACTGCCGCGGCAGCTGCTGGGTGAGCGCGGTCCAGCCCGCGTCCATGCCCACGAAGTGCGGCGCGAAGATCACCGTGGGCGCGCTGCCCGCCAGCTCGTCGACGGCGCCGGCCAGCGCGAGCCGCCGCCGCGTGAGCTCCGGCTTGCCGTGCCACAGCCAGCCGCGGTCCAGCCAGGCCTGGGCCACGCGCACGAAGACGCGCGGTACCAGCGCGCGGCGCCGGCGCTCGCTCCACTGCGGAAAGCACAGGGCCAGGTTGACCCGCACGACACGGCAGCGCGACGCCACCACCAGGTAGAGAAACCAGCCCAGGCACCAGCCCAGGGCGCGCGTCCACGCCAGCGGCAGGTGCGCCAGCAGCCGCATGAACAGGATGCCCAGCCGGCTCATTCCCTTCTTCCGGCCGGCGCCTTGTAGCGCGCGTAGCCCCAGAGGTACTGCTGCGGGTGCTCGCGGATCAGGCGCTCCATCTGCCCGTTGACACATGCCGCGGCGGCGCCGGATTCGGCCGGCAACGCTTCGCTCCAGGGCCGAAGGCGAATGCGATAGCCACGCCCCCAGGGCAGGCGCTCGCCCCAGGCCAGCAGCACCGTGGCGCCGGTCTGCTGCGCCAGCCGCGCGGGCAAGGTCATGGTGTAGGCCGGGCGCCCGAAGAATGGCGCCCAGACGCCCAGGCCGCGGGGCGGCACCTGGTCGGGCAGCAGCCCCACCGCCTCGCCGGCCCGCAGCGCCTTGAGCATCTGTTTCACGCCCGCCAGCGTGGTGGGCGCGGTGGCGAGGTTGGCGCGCCCGCGCGCAGTGTCCACCAGTTCGCGCAGCCAGGGCTTGCGCGCCGGACGGTACAGCACCGTGATGCGGCCGTAGCGCAACGCGTAGCCCTGGGCCGTGACTTCGAAGCAGCCCAGGTGCGGCGTGAGAAAGACGATCCCGCCGCCGCGTGCCCGCGCCATGTCCACCAGCTCGGCGCCTTCCCAATGGATGGCCACCGGGCGCCCGAACCACAGCCGCGGCACCTCCGCCACCAGCTTGCCGGCTTCGGCCACCGCCGGGCGGATACGGCCGAGGGCATAGCCGGCCTGCCGCGCGTTGTCCGTGAAGCGGCGGCGATAGGTGCGCGATGCAAGGAACGACACCCACCCCAGCACCGCGCCCAGGCCGTGCAGCAGAGGCAGCGGCAGCAGCGCGAACACACGGAACAGGGTTTTCATCGGACGAAAGAACAGTCGCGTTTAGAATAGTGCTGTCGCCGAGTTATGAACTACTTGCAGGGCGGCCGGAGCATGCTCCAAAAAAATTCTGCTAAAGCGTTCGCCCCAAGCTCCGGCACAAGGCAACGCGCCTTCAGCAACCTGCGGAGTTTATTCAAATGGCGAACGACTTTCTCTTCACCTCGGAATCGGTATCCGAAGGCCACCCCGACAAGGTGGCGGACCAGATTTCCGATGCCATCCTCGACGCGATCTTCAGCCAGGACCCGCGCAGCCGGGTGGCCGCCGAGACCCTGACCAACACCGGCCTGGTGGTGCTGGCCGGCGAGATCACGACCAACGCGCACGTGGACTACATCCAGGTGGCGCGCGACACCATCAAGCGCATCGGCTACGACAACACCGACTATGGCATCGACTACAAGGGCTGCGCGGTGCTGGTGGCCTACGACAAGCAGTCCAACGACATCGCGCAGGGCGTGGACCACGCGAGCGACGATTACCTGAACGCGGGCGCGGGCGACCAGGGCCTGATGTTCGGCTATGCCTGCGACGAGACGCCGGAGCTGATGCCCGCGCCCATCCATTACGCGCACCGGCTGGTGGAGC
>JAMPXR010000114.1 GCA_023701085.1 Ramlibacter sp.
GATCACGAGCGACGGCAGGTCGGGCCAGCGGTAATGCAGGCCGCCCGCCGGCGGCGTGTAGCCGGTGGCGGCCATCACGGACTTCGCGTCCTGCCAGGCGTGGATCCGCGCGTTGATCTCATCGAGGTCCACCGTCGATGCGCTCTCGACCACTTCCGACAGCGCGGTGAAGGCGACCCAGTTGCCCGAGAAGCGCGACAGCGCCCAGCCGTAAAGGCCGAACTCCAGGTATTCCGACACATTGCCCGGCGCGACGATAGGCGCATGCCAGGACTGGAACGCCTGCTCGCTCTGGTGCGGCATCGACGAGGAGACGCAGCCGTGGTCATCGCCGGCGATCATCAGCACGCCGCCGTGCGGCGAGGCCCCATAGGCGTTGCCGTGCTTGAGCGCATCGCCCGCGCGGTCCACGCCCGGGCCCTTGCCATACCAGAGCGCGAACACGCCTTCGCAGGTGCGCTCGGGGTCGGCCTCGACGCGCTGCGTGCCCAGCACCGCGGTCGCGGCGAGTTCTTCGTTGATCGCGGGCAAGAAGCGGATGCCCTGCTTCGTGAAGTCGGAGCCCGCCTTCCATATCGCCTGGTCCACCATGCCCAGCGGGGAACCGCGGTAGCCGCTGATGAAACCCTGGGTGTTCCAGCCGCGCGCCGCATCGCGCTGGCGCTGCATCAGCATCAGGCGCACCAGGGCCTGGGTGCCCGTCAGGAAGATCCGGCCGTCGCTTGCCCAGAGGGCGTCGGACAGCCGGTAGTCGCGGCGCAAGGCCGTGGCGCCCGGGGCGTGGGTTTCGGGCGGGGCGGCGATATCGGCAGGCTCGACTCTCATTGGCCAAGCCTACAGAATTAGCCGGAGAATTTGATTCTTTTCTTCTATGCTTCTTTGAACGTAGGAGAATATATTTCTCTTTATCAACAACTGCAGAGCATGCAAAACCTGGATCGACATGACCTCGTGCTGCTGACGGAACTGCAGCGCGACTCGCGCCAGACCGTGCAGCAACTGGCCGAGCGGGTCGCGCTTTCGAGCACGCCCTGCTGGAAGCGCATCAAGGAGCTGGAAGCCGCCGGCGTCATTCGCGGCTACACGGCGCTGGTCGATCGCGAGAAGGTGGGGCTGGGGCTGTGCGTGATCGCCGAGGTGAACCTCACGCGGCACATCGAGGATGAGGTGGCGCGCTTCGAGCAGGCCATCGCAAGCGCGCCGCAGATCGTGGGCTGCTACTCCACCACCGGGCAGGCGGACTACGTGTTGAAGGTACTGGCGCCGGACATCAAGGGCTACGAGCGCTTCCTGCATGAAGTGATGTTCAAGCTGCCGGGCGTCACGCATGTGCGCTCGAGCGTGGTCCTCAAGGAGATCAAGTCGGACAGCCGGCTGCCGATCGAACTGCGCGAGGTCGCGCCGGCCGGCAAGCCCGCGCGCGTCAGACGGCGGGCGGCCGGCGCGCAGCCCTGACCGTCAGGCCCTCGTCTCGCGCAGGGCGTGGCGACGCGCGCGGTCAGCGCCGCGGCAGCAGGCTGCGGAAATGCGCCTCCATCCGGCCCGCATCGGCCTTCAGCCCCGTGAACAGCTCGAAAGCCCCCACCGCCTGGCCCACGGCCATGGTGCCGCCGTCGACCGTTGCGCAGCCCTGCGCGCGCGCTGTCTTCAGCAGCTCGGTCTCCAGCGGAAAGTAGATCACTTCGGACACCCACAGCGGCGGGCGCAGCCGGCGTGCGGGCACCGCCATGCCGGGCAGCTTGTCCATGCCGGTGGGCGTCGCGTGGATCAGCCCGTCGGCGCCGTCGAAGGCACGCTCGCTATCGGTCAGCGCGACGGCGCGCGGGCCGTGGATCGCATTCAGCGCGTCGGCGAGGCGGCGCGCCCGCTCCGCCTCCTGGTCCACGATCCGCAGCTCGCGCGCTCCCAGCCGCAGGACAGCATGCGCGATCGCCGATCCCGCGCCGCCCGCACCCACGAGCAGGACCTTGTCCAGGCTTGCATGGGGCAAGGCGCGCGTAAAGCCCCAGCGCCAGCCGGCCGCGTCGGTGTTGTGCCCCACCCATTTCCCATCCCGCGCCACGACGGTGTTCACGGCGCCCATTTGCCGCGCTTCGTCCGACAACGCGTCCAGCAGCGGGATCACCGCCTGCTTGCACGGAAAGGTGATGTTCAGGCCGGCAAACCCCATGGTCCGCGCCGCGCGCAGCAAGGCCGGCAGCTCCTGCACGGTGGCGCCCGTGCGGTCCAGGTCGATCAGCTGGTAGTGCAGCCGCAGCCCATGTCGCCGCGCTTCCTCTTCGTGCATCGCGGGCGACAGCGACTGCTGTATGCCGGCGCCGATCAGCCCGATCAGGACCTTGCCATCGGGGAAGCGCGGGGCCGCCGCCGTCATGGCGGGTGCTTACCTGCGCAGTTTCGCGAGCTCGGCCATGATGTCCTTCACCGTGGCCTCGCCGACGCTGCCGGCGTATTTGTCGATGACCGGCTTCATCCGCTCGCGCAGTTTGGCCTGCTCCGCCGCGGGCAGTTCGGACACCTGCATGCCGGCCTTCTTGAGTTCCTCCAGCATGGACGCGGCCTGCTCGCGCGACACCTGCCGCTGGTACTTGCCCGCCTCGACCGCCGCGTCCTGCAGGATCTGCCTTTCGGCGGCGCTCATGCCGTCCCACAGTTTCTTGCTGACGATCACCGACTGCGGGTTGTACTGGTGATTGGTCAGGGCCAGGTACTTCTGCACCTCGGCGAACCGGTTCGCGAGGATGACGCTGACCGGGTTCTCCTGCCCGTCCACCGCCTTTTGCTCCAGCGCGCCGAACAGTTCGGGGAACGCCAGCGGCGTCGGGTTGGCGTCCAGCGCCTTGACCCAGTCGATATTGATCGGGTTGGGAATCACGCGCAGTTTCAGCCCGGCGATGTCCTCGACCTTGAGGATGGGCCGCCGGCTGTTGGTCATGTTGCGAAAACCCAGCTCCCAGTAAGCCAGCCCGATGATGCCCTTGTCAGCCAGCTTGGCATGCATGGCCTTGCCGAACGGCCCGTCCACCACCGCATCGGCCTCGCGCGCATTCGCGAACAGGAAGGGGAAGTCGTACACCGCGAATTCCTTGACCTGCGAGGCCAGGATGCCGGAATTGAGTACGGTCATCTCGACCGTGCCCGCCTGCACGGCCGAGACGGTCTGGGCGTCGCCCCCGAGCACGCCGCCGGGGAACAGGGTCACCTTGAGCTTGCCGCCGGACTTGGCGGCGACGATCTCGGCGAAGCGCTCGGCCCCCATCACCGCCGGGTGCCCTTTCGGATTTTGCAGGCCGAGCTTGAGCGTGCGCTCGTGGATGTCCTGCGCCGCGACTGGCCCGAAGATGGAAACGGCCAACGCGGCCAAGGCCGCCTTCATCAACATGCGCCTCATCGCGAGCTCCTTCGTGTCGGATTGCGCGGTATCCCCGCCGCGCGAGAAACGCAACTTTACACGCAAGTGTCGGGCGCGATCAGTGCGCCCCGGCCGCCTCGCCGCCGCCCGCCGCACGGCCAGTCAGGGGATGGCTCAGCCAGACCAGCGGAATGAGCGCCAGAAAGAGCACCGCGGAAGCGTAGAAGACGTCGTTGGCGGCCAGCATGAACGCCTGCTGGTCCACCATGCGATTGATCGCACCCAAGGCCTGCTCGGGCGTCAGGCCGTTGGCCGTCAGCCCGGACAAGGCCGCCTGCGCCGCCGGGCTGCCCGGGTTCACGGCTTCCGCCAGCCGCGCGTGGTGCAGGGCCGCGCGGTTTTCCCACACCGTCGTGGCAATCGAGGCGCCGAATGCGCCAGCCGCGATCCGCGCGAAGTTGGACAGCCCCGAGGCCGCCGGGATGCGGTCGGGCGGCAGGCCGGACAAGGTGATGGTGACCAGCGGAATGAAGAACAGCGCGTTCGCCACGCCCTGGATGATGGTGGGCACCATGATGGTCGTGAGGTCGGCCTGCGTGTTGAAGCGGGATCGCATCCACAGCACGAGCGCGAAGACGACAAACGCGACCGTCGCGAAGCGCCGCGGATCCACCTGCCCGATGGTCTTGCCCACCACGGGCGACAGGATGATGGCGAACAGGCCAATCGGCGCGAGGATCATGCCGGCATCCGTTGCCGTGTAGCCCATGTACTGCTGGAGCCAGAGCGGCAGCAGCACCACGTTGCCGAAGAACAGGCAGAAGCCGACCGCTGTCGCGACGGTACCGGCCCAGAAATTGCGGCGGGCGAACAGCGTCAGGTCGACCACCGGATGGTCGTCCGTCAGTTCCCAGGCCAGGAAGAAGGCAAAACCGACGCCCGCGACGATCGCCAGCGCCACCACCAGGGACGAGGCAAACCAGTCGTGCTCCTTGCCGATGTCCAGCATGATCTGCAAGGCGCCGATCCACACGATCAACAACACCAGTCCGACCGAATCGATGGGCAGCTTGCGCGTCGGCGTCTCGCGTTTGCGATAGATCGCGACCGTGGCCAGCGCCGCCACCACCCCGACCGGGATATTGATGAAGAAAATCCAAGGCCAGCTCAGGTTGTCGGTGATCCATCCGCCGAGCAAAGGCCCCGTCACCGGGGCGACCAGCGTGGTCATGGACCACATGGCCATGGCCAGGCCGGCCAATGCCTTCGGGTAACTCGAGAGCAGCAGGGATTGGGACAACGGGATCATCGGCCCGGCGACGAATCCCTGCAGCGCTCGAAACGCGATCAGCACGGTCATGTTCGGCGCCAGGCCGCACAACCAGGACGCGATCACGAACAGCACGACGCTTGCGACGAACAGGCGCACCTGGCCGAAACGCTGCGCGAGCCAGCCCGAGAGCGGCACCGCGATCGCGTTGGCAACCGCGAAGCTGGTGATGACCCACGTGCCCTGGTTGGGACTGACGCCCAGGTCGCCCGCGATCGCGGGCAGCGAAACGTTGGCAATCGAAATGTCGAGCACGTTCATGAACATGGCGGCCGACACGGCGACCGTGCCCCACACGCGGGCAGCGCCTTCCAGCGGCGCGTGCGGCCCGGTCGCGGCGGGGTCAGCCAATCGCGATGCTCCTCGGGTGTCCAGGCGCTAGTGCGCCGAGGCGGTGGTGCCCTGTGCGGCAGCGTCAGGTGACCTGGGCGGCACGGGGTCGAGCGCCGTCCGGGCCCGCCCCGCATTGGCCGTGATCACCCGGCGAACTTCGGCCTCGGCGCCGCTGTCGCCGGGGACGCCGGCGGGTACATGCTGGACAGGAGCGGCGCGCGGCGAATCGGCGAGCGTCTTGCCGTCCTGCCGCGTGACGTCGACCTCGGCCTGCATGGACAGGCCCACGCGCAGCGGATGGGCCGCGATTTGCGCGGCGTCCAGCGCGACGCGCACGGGCACGCGCTGCACCACCTTGATCCAGTTACCGGTGGCGTTTTGCGCCGGCAGCAATGCGAACGCGGCGCCCGTGCCCGCTCCCAGGCCGGCCACGGTTCCGCGGTATTCCACCTTCCTGCCGTACACGTCGGCCGTGAGTTTCACGGGTTGGCCCAGCCGGATCTTGCGCAACTGCACCTCCTTGAAATTGGCGTCCACCCAGACCTGGCTCAGCGGGATCACCGACATCAGGGGCGCGCCGGCCGCCACCCGCTGGCCCACTTGCACCGTGCGCTTGGCGATGTAGCCGTCGGCGGGCGCGAGCAAGGTGGCGCGCTGCGCGGACAGCCACGCCTCACGCACCTTCGCCGCGGCGGCTTGCACGTTCGGATGCTGCTCGACGCTGGTGCCTTCGGTCATCGCCTGGTTGCCGGCGAGCTGCTCGCGCGCGGCGGCCACGCCGGCCTGCGCGGACGCCAGCGCACTGCGCGCGCTGGCCAGTTGCGTGCCCGCATGGTTGAGCTCCTCGCGCGAGACCGCGCCATTGACCACGAGGGCCTGGCGCCGGCTGAGGTCGTCTTGGGCGCGCGCGATGTCGGTCTGCGCCTTCACGATATCCGCTTCGCGCAGGCGCACCTGCGCGGCCAGCGAGGCGTTGTTGACATACAGGGCGCGCACCTGCCGCACCGTCTGCGCGAGATTGGCCAGCGCCTGGTCCAACGCCACTTTGGCGTCGGCGGGATCGAGCTTCACCAGCGGCTGGCCGGCCTTCACGAAATCGGTGTCGTCGGCTTGGATCGCGATCACCGTCCCGCCCACCTGCGGCGTGATCTGGATGATGTTGCCCTGCACATAGGCGTTGTCGGTGAATTCGTAGTGGCTGGCCACCAGCCATTCGTAAGCGCCCCAGGCGAGGCCGGCGACGGCCACGAACCCAGTCAACGCGAGGAGTGCCTTCCTGCGCCCTGGCTTGCCCGGCGGGCGCGCTGCCGCGTTTTCCGTTGCGTTGCTCATGTTGTTCTTTCGACGGCGCGCTCGAGGCGGGCTTGCGCCACTTCGATGCCGGGATGGTCGCGCCGCGTCACGGCTGCCCCGTTCTTTCCGCCTGGATCGCCAGCGCGTTCTCCAGGATGCGCCGCAGGAAGCCCTTGAGCATTTCCCACTCATCCAGCGAGAACCCGCGCATGTGTGCGTTGTGCACACCGCACAACACGGCGGGAAGTTTTGTCGCGGCCGCCCGGCCTTCCTCGGTCAGTTCCAGGTTGACCACGCGGCGGTCCTGGTTCGAGCGCACCCGGCGTACCAGTCCCTTGGCCTCGAGCCGGTCCAGCAGCCGGGTCATGCCGCCCGCATCCAGCATGCATTCGCGCGCGAGTTCGGCCACCGTCGATGCGCGGCCCATGGAGAGTTTCAGCAGCGGCACCCACTGCGCATTCGTCAGCCCGTTGGGTTCGAGCTCGCGCTCGACCTCGAGCGATACCGTGGCCAGGATGCGGCGCATCAGATAGCCCACGCTGTCCTCCGGCCGGTAATTCTCGGGATGATAGAAGACGGGCGCCGCCGGCGCGCGGGCGCGGCGCGATGCGCGGGGCGGGTGTCGGACGGCCTTTGCGGGCATCAGCGCATATTATTTGTCTAGGCAAATAGTGTCAAGTCGGTGTTTGCGCCGGCAATCGTTGAGTACACTTCGCCGATGGCCTCCTCCGTGCAGAAAGCGTCGCCCCGCTCGCTCTCCGGACTGCTGCCGTTTCTGCGGCCGTACCGCGGCCGCATCGCGCTGGCCGCGCTGTTCCTGCTGCTCGCGGCCGCGGCGACGCTGGTCTTCCCGGTGTTCCTGCGCGGGCTCATCGACGGCGGCTTCTCGGCGGCGGACAAGGGCGCGCAGCTCATGGCCCTGCGGCGCCATTTCGTCGAGCTGTTCGCCGTGGCCGTCGCGCTCGGGCTGTTTTCGGCGGCGCGCTTCTACACCGTGAGCTGGATCGGCGAGCGGGTGACCGCCGATCTGCGCGGCGCGGTGTACGCCCACGTGCTGGAGCAAAGCCCCGAGTTCTTCGAGACCACGCAGACGGGCGAGGTGCTGTCGCGCCTGACCACCGACACGACGCTGGTGCAGACGGTGGTGGGCTCGTCGCTCAGCCTGGGTTTGCGCAACCTGGTGATGGGCGTGGGCGCGCTGGCCATGCTGGTGTGGACCAACCCCTATGTGATGACGCAGGTGCTGGGCATCCTCGTCGTGGTGGTGCTGCCCACCGCCTGGTTCGGGCGGCGGGTGCGCCGGCTGTCGCGCGCCAGCCAGGACCGGGTGGCCGACTCCAGCGCGATCGCGGCCGAGGTGCTGAACGCGATTCCAGTGGTCCAGAGCTACACGGCCGAATCACGCGAGGCGGCGCGCTTCGACGCTTCCAC
>JAMPXR010000115.1 GCA_023701085.1 Ramlibacter sp.
GGCAGGTCGTCCAGCTTGGCCATGCGCCAGCCGGTCCCCGCCACCTCGATCCCCAGCCATTCGTCGTGGGCCGCCATGCCGGCCTGCTCCGCCGCGCCGCCGCGCAGCACCGACTTGATCTGGATGCCGGCGGTTTCGCTCACGCGCAGCCCCAGCTGCTGCTGCAGTTGGGCCGCGTCCCGCTGCACCGCGACCCCGTGGGGCTGCAGCAATTCTTCCAGCGGAAGCTCGCGCGTGCCATGGACCCAGGCCGCGATTTCGCGGCTGAAGGCGCGCCCGCCGAGATCCTTGAGCACCGCCGCGAAGTCGGCCTCGGTCATGGGCCCGGCCTTGCAGCGCTGCCACAGGGCACGCATGACCTCGTCGAGGTTGGTGTGGCCCTCGGCGCGCAGCGTCAGGTCGAAACACAGCGCGACCAGCGCGCCCTTGGTGTAGTAGCTCACCGTCGCGTTGGACGTGTTCTCGTCCTGCCGGTAGTACTTGACCCAGGCGTCGAAGCTGGCCTGCGCCACCGGCTGGACCTCGCGCCCGGGTGTCTGCAGCACCTGGTTGATGGTCTTGGTCAACAGCCTCAGGTAGGTGGCGTCGTCGATCAATTGCGCGCGGCGCAGCAGCAGGTCGTCGTAATAGCTGGTGAAGCCCTCGAAGAACCACAGCAGCTGCGTGTAGTTCTCGGCCCCGTAGTCGTAGTGCGTGAACTCCGCCGGCCGCAGGTGCTTGACGTTCCAGGTGTGGAAGTACTCGTGGCTGATCAGCCCCAGCAGCGTGAGATAGCCGTCCGTGGTGCGGGCCTCGCCCAGCCGCGGCAGGTCGCGCCGCGAGGCGATCAGGGCCGTCGAGTTGCGGTGCTCCAGCCCGCCGTAGCCGTCGTCCACCGCGTTGAGCATGAACAGGTAGCTCTTGAACGGCGGGCGCTTGCCGGCGCGGCCCGCCGCGGCGGCATGTGCATGCCAGAAGCGCACTTCCGTGTCGCAGATCCGGTGCACGTCGGCCAGCAGGCGCGCGCCGTCGAAGGCCTCGCTGGCGCCGCACACGACGAGCCGGTGCGGCACGCCGCCGGCCTTGAACTCGCCGCTCCAGAACGTTCCCATCTCCACCGGGCAATCGACCAGCTCGTCATAGTCGGCCGCCAGGTAAGTGCCGAAGCCGCGCTTGCCCACCTTGTGCGGGGCCAGGCCGGTGGCGGCCTCCCAGTGCCCGTTGGCCTTGCCCGGCGCCAGTTCGAGCGCATGCACCGAATGCTCCTGGCCGTGCACCTTCAGGCACAGGCTGGTGCCGTTGAAGAATCCGCGCTGCGCGTCCAGCATGGCCGTGCGCACCGAGCTGTCGAATGCGTACACCTCGTAGCTCAACACCAGCGGGCTGCTGGGGACGCACTCGATCTGCCAGTTGCACTTGTCCAGCTGCTTCACCGCGACGGCGCGGCCGTCCTGCCGTGCGGCCAGCCGCTGCAGGTTCTTGGCGAATTCGCGCACCAGGTAGCTGCCGGGAATCCAGACCGGCAACGAGACCCGCTGCGGGGCCGCCGGCTGCTCGATGCTGAGCGTGACGCGAAACAGGTGCGCGTGCAGGTCGGCAACCTCGACGCGGTAGTGAAGGCTGGCGCTGCGGGGCGACGGACTGGGGATCATGGAAAAGCGACTATACGCAAGGGCTGGCGGTGGCGGGGCCGCCCGTTCAGCCCGGCGGGCCGCAAGGGCAACGGCGATTCAACGCGCCCGCGGCCTGCCCGATCCGCCGCCAGCGCGCTGCCGCCGCGACGCAGTGCCTGCGCCGGCAAGGACCGCGGCCGTCACGGCTTGGCGTCGGCCAGCAGTTTCTCGACCTGGGCCGCGGGAATCGCGCCCGGCACGCGCGTTCCGTCCGCGAACACCAGCGTGGGCGTGCCCGTGATGCGGTGCTTCTTGCCGAATTCGACATTGCGCGCGACCGCGGCCGTGTCGCAGCTTGCCGCCGGGGCCGACTGCTCGCGCACCATCCAGTCCTGCCAGACCTTGCCCTTGTCGCGCGCGCACCAGATATTGCGCGACTTGTCGGCCGAGTCGGGCCCGAGAATGGGATACAGGAACATGTAGACGGTGATGTTGTCGACCTTCTGCATGTCGCGCTCGAAGCGCTTGCAGTAGGTGCAGTTCGGGTCCTGGAACACGGCGAGCTTGCGCTTGCCGTTGCCGCGCACGATGGTGAAGGCGTCTTTCAGCGGCAGCGCAGAGAAGTCGATCGCCAGCAGCTTTTCCATGCGCTCCTCGGTCAGGTTGCGCTGCTGCCGGGTGTCGATCATCTGGCCGTGGAAGATGAAGTTGCCCTCGGCGTCGCTGTAATAGAGCTCGGTGCCCACGCGCACTTCGAAGAGTCCCGGCATGGGCGTCTTGCTGACCTCGTCGACCTTGCCCATCTGCGGCACGCGCTCGGCCAGGTTCTTGCGGATGGCGGCTTCCTGGGCATGCGCCGTGCCGGCCAGCAGGCCGGCCACCAGCAGGACGGCTGCCGAAGCGTTCTTGATCAATTGCATTGTTGTTCCATCGCTTCCGATTCAAATGCGTCCCATCGCCTGCCGGACCACCCATTGCTTGAGCGGACCGCTGCGGTCGAACCCGCTCATGCCCCAGTTTCGCAGCATTCCCCACGGTTCGGCCTGCTGCGCAAAAAGCTGCTGCAGCGTGTCCGTCGTGAGGCCCAGCGCCAGCACGTCGGCCTTGCGCGAACGCTCGTACCCGCGCAGCAGCCTCAGGTCGCCGACGCTGCGCCAGGACGCGCGTTCGTGCAAGGCCCTGGCCAATTCCCTGGCATCGGCCAGCCCCAGGTTCAAGCCCTGTCCCGCCAGCGGATGCACCGTGTGCGCCGCATCGCCCGCCAGCACCCAGCCCGGCCCGCACCAGCGGTCGGCCTGCGCGAGCTGCAGCGGCCAGGCCACCCGCTCGCTCGCCAGGCTCAGTTTGCCCAGGCTGTGGTGGCTGACAACCTCCAGCTGCGCTTCGAACGAGTGCGGCTCCATGGCCAGCAGATCCGGCGCACGTGGCTCCTGAACTGACCAGACAACGGCCACCGAGTTCCCGTCCGGCGTGGCCCCGGAGCCGCCCATCGGCAGAAAAGCCAGGATTTCGCCGTCGGCGAACCACTGCCGCGCCACCTGCCCATGGGGTTTTTCACAGTGCAGCCGCGCGGCGATGGCGTGCTGCGGGTAGCGCGTGACCTCGTACTGCACGCCGAATTCCGCCCGGGTGGCGCTGGCCTTGCCTTCGCAGACGACCGTGAGCGGAGCGCTCCGGGGCGCATCCAGCAACTGCACCAGGGGCTGGAAACGCAGCGCCTCGCCCAGCCGCTCCAGCAAGGGCTGGACTTCCACGATCCAGGCCAGCGCCGGCACGCCCTGGGCCTGGGCGCCGAACCGCACCTGCCCGCCCTCGTCGCCGTGGACCTGCATCTCCAGCACCGGCGTGACGTGCGACGCGTCGGGCCAGCCGCGCAGCATCTCCAGCAGGTTCCTGGACGCGGTGTTCAGGGCATAGGCGCGCACGTCGGCCGCAGCGCCCGCGGCCGACGCCGGCTGGCTCACCAGCCCCACGTGCAGCCGGTCGCGGGCCAGCAGCAAGGCCAGGGCGCGTCCGACGATGCCGTCGCCGCGTATGCAAACATCAAGGGCTGAGGCCATCATGGGAGGGATTGTAGGAGCCGGGCACAATCACGGCTTGCCCTCGCGCCAACCCTTCGCCGCCACGCAACAAGCCATGAGTTCTCCCGAGCCCGACGTCGCCGCCCGCATCGCGCGCCTCTTCGTCTATCCCGTCAAGTCCTGCGCCGGCGTGGAGCTGACCGAGGCCGTCCTCACCGAAGCCGGACTGGACCTGGACCGCGCCTGGATGGTCGTCGATGAGCAGGGCGGCTTCGTCACGCAGCGCGACCTGCCGCGCATGGCGCTGGTGCGTACCCAGCTCAAGCACCATGAAGTCGTGCTGCGGGCGCCGGGCATGCTGGCCCTGCACCTGGCGATCGACGCGGCCGAGCAGCCGGTCGAAGTGCGGCTGTGGGACGAAATCGTGCCGGCCTTCGACATGGGCGCCGTGGCGGCGCAGTGGTTCAGCGACTTCCTGGGGCGCAAGCTGCGGCTGGTGCGCTTCGACCCCGAGCACCGGCGCCTGTCGAGCAGCCGCTGGACCGGCGACGTCGAGGCGCCCAACCAGTTCAGCGACGGGTTCCCGCTGCTGGTGATCGGCGAAGCCTCGCTCGCGGAACTCAACGAGCGGCTGCCCGCGCTCGGGCACGGCGTCGTCGGCATCGAGCGGTTCCGGCCGAACCTCGTGCTCGCCGGCCTGCAGGCGCAGGACGAGGACCGGCTGGACCTGCTGCGCATCGCCACCGGCGGCGAGCCGGTGCTGCTGCGGCCGGTCAAGCCCTGTCCGCGCTGCGGCATCCCGGACATCGACCCGGCCACGGCGCAGGTCGATCCGCGCGTGAGCGATGCGCTGCGCGCCTACCGCCGCAACGAACTGCTGCAGGGCGCGGTGACCTTCGGCATGAACGCGGTCGTGCTGCAGGGCGCGCAGCAGACCCTGCGGGTGGGCCAGGACGTCACGGCCGACTGGCGGTTCTGAGCGGCACCGCGGCCGGCGCCTGCGCCGACGGCGGCAGGCTGTCCGATTCGAGCAGCGAGGAGTCGGAATCGATGGTGGCCGGCATGGTCGCTTCCGGCTCGAGGAAGCGGATGGGGCGGCGGGTGCGCGGGGACATGGTCGCCAGCAGCTCGCTCAGGGACCGCACCAGTTCGGGCGCCTCCGGCGCACGGTCCTCCAGCAACACGGCCGCGATGTGGAACTGCAGGGTCACCTCGGGTTTGAGGCCCTGCAGCGGCATCAGTCCGGCCGCGATCAGGCGCGCGGCCCGGTCGGTCACCGCGATGCGCGAGCCCATGCCTTCCAGGATCACCGCGAAGCGGGCCTCGTCGATGCGGGCGACGGTGTCCACGTCGCGCAGCAGCCGCCGCAGCTTGATCACGCAGCGCAGCAGGCTCTGCTCGGCCACCGCCGTGCCATAGCGGGCCTTGATGTGCGGGTGGTTCACCAGGTCGATGAAGACCACCGCGGCGTTGTCGCGGTCGCGCCGGTAGCGCGCGACGACCTGGCGCAGCCGGTCGTGGAACAGGTGCGGCGCCAGCAGGCCGGTGAGCGCGTCGTGGGTGGACAGGGCCAGTTCCCGGATCTCGGCGCCGTGCCGCTCGCGCGAGCGGATGTTCAGTGCGACCAGCAGCAGCGGCGCCTGCAGGGCCAGCGCCACGACGACGGCGTACTGGGTGCCGAAGGAGACCGGCAGCCAGCCGAACAGGCGGGCGCCGGCCAGCGCCACCGTGAAGGCGAGGGGCGCCGACGCCGCCAGCACCCAGGCGCCCACCACGTCGCCGCGCCGCCAGCCGGCCGACGCGATCCACACGCTGATGAGCGAAGTCCCGGCGGCATAGGCCGCCAGCACGATCAGCCCCGTGGATTTGTCCATCGCCAGGAACGCGGCGGCCAGCGCGATGCCGGCCAGCCCGCCCGCGAAGACCAGCTGGTCGACGACCGGGTGGCGCGCGGAAATACCGGTGATGCTGCGCACGAACAGCAGCGACGCGGCCGACCCGAGCATCGCCAGGCAGGCCTGGGGCGAATCCGCCAGCGCATCGAAATCCGGCCACAGCAGGTGCGCCGCCGCTCCGGTGTACGAGGCGACCGCCAGCGCCGTGACCAGGGTGTACGAGGCATACCAGGCATAGGCCCCGTCCCGGTAGACCACGCTGTGGGCCAGGCAGGTGGCCACGAGCAGCAGCAGCGCGCCGAAGGTCAGGCCCAGGCCCAGGTACTCGAGCTGGATGCGCTGGTCGTAGGCGGCTTCGGTGAGAAGCTGGACGGGAAAATCGGCGAAGGTGAGATGGCGGATGCGCACGTACACGTCGCGCGCCTGACCGGCGGGAAGATCGAGCCGGAAATGCGGATAGCGGCCGCGCTCGGGCCAATCCGCCACCGCCATGGTGTCGCCCGCGCTGCGGCCCTGCCACTTCCCCTTCGAATCCTGCTGGTAGACGGTCACACGGTCGATGGCGGGCATCGGAAAGGCCAGCAGCCATCGCTGCTGCGCATCGGCGTCACGCGAAAGGCGCAGGCGCAGCCACAGCGCGCCGTCCGCGCCGAGCGAATAGATACGGTCGGCGCGGGCCGGCTGGAACGCGGCCGCGCCGGCCAGCACCTGCTCCAGCCGCGTGGCGCCGCCGGGGTCGACCCACGCGGCGCCCAGTCCCTGTGCGTCGACCCGGTGCTGCCCGTCGGCCAGCACCAGGACGCCCGGCGCGGGACGCAGCTCGGCGAGCGCCGCGCCGGCCCACAGGACGGCCAGAAGCAGCAGCACGCCCAGGCCGCCGCCCGCCGCCCAGGCCCTGCGCACGACGCATGGCATACACTTTCGGGCTTGATTTTCGGGAACGGCCATGAGTTTGAAGTGCGGGATCGTCGGTTTGCCCAACGTGGGGAAATCCACTTTGTTCAATGCGTTGACCAAGGCGGGGATCGCCGCTGAAAACTATCCCTTCTGCACGATCGAGCCCAATGTGGGCGTCGTCGAACTGCCCGATGCGCGCCTGGGGCAGCTCGCCGCCATCGTCAAGCCCGAGCGCATCGTACCCGCCATTGTCGAGTTCGTCGACATCGCCGGCCTGGTGGCCGGCGCGAGCAAGGGCGAGGGCCTGGGCAACCAGTTCCTGGCGCACATCCGCGAAACCGACGCGATCGTCAACGTGGTGCGCTGCTTCGACGACCCGAACGTGGTGCACGTGGCGGGCAAGGTCGATCCGGTCTCCGACGTGGAAGTGATCCAGACCGAGCTGTGCCTGGCGGACCTGGGCACGGTGGACAAGACGCTGCAGCGCTCGATCAAGGCCGCGAAATCGGGCAATGACAAGGAGGCCGCCCGGCTGGTGCAGGTGCTCACGAAGGTGCGCGACGCGCTCGACCAGGCCCAGCCCGTGCGCAGCCTGCAGTTCAGCGACGAGGAGCAGGCCCTGCTCAAGCCGCTGTGCCTGATCACCGCCAAGCGCGCGATGTTCGTCGCGAACGTGCACGAGGACGGATTCGAGAACAATCCCTACCTGGACCGGCTGCGCGAGTACGCGGCGCGGCAGGCCGCGCCGGTGGTGGCGATCTGCGCCAAGATCGAGGCCGAGATGGCCGACATGAGCGACGAGGACAAGAAGATGTTCCTCGAGGAGATCGGCCAGGACGAGCCGGGCCTGAACCGCCTGATCCGCGCCGCCTTCCAGCTGCTGGGGCTGCAGACTTATTTCACGGCCGGCGTGAAGGAGGTGCGCGCCTGGACCATCCACATCGGCGACACCGCGCCGCAGGCCGCCGGCGTCATCCACACCGATTTCGAGCGCGGCTTCATCCGCGCGCAGACCATCGCGTTCGACGACTACATCGCCTGCAAGGGCGAGCAGGGCGCCAAGGACGCGGGCAAGATGCGCAGCGAGGGCAAGGAGTATGTCGTCAAGGACGGCGACGTGCTGAATTTCCTGTTCAACGTCTGAGCGTGGACTCGCTACCGCATGATCCCCGGAATATGCCCGGCCGGGAAGATGTGCAGCAGCGCCACCGTCATCGTCACGTAGCGCAGGAACTTGCCGATGGCCATGTAGACCACGCAGGGCCAGAACGACAGCTTCAGCCAGCCGGCCACGGCGCACAGCGGATCGCCGA
>JAMPXR010000116.1 GCA_023701085.1 Ramlibacter sp.
CTCTATGCGTACGGGGCCTTGATCTTCAACGAAGTGGTCGATCGCACCAGCATGGACAAGGCGCGCGTGTCCAGGGCGCAGCGGCGGCTGGTCGACCTGAACATGATCAAGACCTCGGACGACCCGACCGACGGGCGCCGGCTGATCCTGGCCTTGACGCCCACCGGCGTGAAACGGTGCGCCGACATCCTTCCGGAAGCCGCGGCGCGCGAAGCATGGTTTCTGGCCGCCTTGTCCGACGATGAGCAAAAGCAGCTCGACGTCATCCTGGACAAGTTGATGGCGCGCAGCCAGGAGCTGGCCTAGGGCCCGCCATCGCGCGGGGCGCCGCCTCGTGCCCGAACCAGACGCGGCGGTCGCGGCGGCGACGCCTTGAATTCGTCCGGCGGCAGGTCAGCTCTTGCGCAGGTGCGGCGCGAGCTCGCGCTGGGGCCTGCCCGTAAGGGCGAACCCCGCAGTGATCCGGATGGGTCGCGAACGAGGCGCCCCGCGTGGCAAACTGCCTCATGTCCGCTCACGAAGACGTGGAGCTCGTCGAACCCATGACAGAGAGGAAACCCAGCCCGCAAGCTCTCAAGTCCCGCCTGCTTGCCGACCTGGAGCGCGCCGTGTCCGCCGGCCACGTACTGCAAGCAACGACCGTGGCGGTGCTGATAGGCCGCAATGCCTGCGACCTGGTAGATCAGTGCACGGAAATCCCGGGGGTGCGCAGCGGCTCCGTGGACGAACGCCTGCAGTCGCACTTGCGCAATATCGTGACCTTGCTCGCCGTCGCGGAGCGGCACTTCGGCGACGTCGTGCTGGCCGTGCAGTGGTATGTGGCGGGGCATCCCGCCGATGCCGCGCAACAGACGCCTGAATCGTTGGCTGCCGCCGGCCGGCTGGAAGACGCGTACCGGCTTTTGCCGCGCACAAGCAGCCGATTCAAGCCGTCGTGAATCGGCGGCCATCCCGAAGCGATTGCAGAATGTGGTGATGAGCGGCTTGTCGACGCGAATTCCCCGGGCGCTTGCCGCGGTCTCCACGGCGCAACCCGCGCGCGCTGTGGTGTTCGTCGCGCTTTATGTCGCGGTCACATGGGTGAGCTTCGTCTATCCCATGCGCGACCTGAACATTACGCCCTGGAACCCGCAGTCCGCCCTGGCGGTCGGACTGCTTCTGTGGCGCCCCCGGGCCTGGTGGCTGGTCTGCCTCGCGGTCGCTTCGGGTGACGCCCTGGTTCCGGCGGCCCGCACACCGTGGAGCGCGCTGTTCGTCTCGTCATTGATGCTGACCGCGGGGTATGCGGCTGTCGCGGCGGCACTCACGAGATGGGCTCGCGTCGCCTCGGCCGTCGTCACGAGACGGGAGATCGTCCTGTTCTTCCTGATCGTCACGGCGGGAGCGCTGCTGGCGTCCATCCTGCGCGTCGCGGGCCTGGCCGCCTTCGGGGAGGTGCCGCCGGAACGGCTGCTGACCGCGATCCATCGGGGCGCGATAGGAGACGGCGTCGGGCTGTTGGTGACGCTTCCGCTGCTGCTTCTCCTGGGAAGCCGCGAACGGCGGGCCAGCACCCGGGCGATGTTCGGAACCATGGAATGGTGGCTGATCGTGGGTGCCGGGGTCCTCGCCACCGTGGCCGTCTTCGCACGCCCCGCCGATGAGCATTTCAAGTTCTTCTATCTGCTCTTCCTTCCTGTTGTCTGGGCGTCCGGGCGCTTCGGTGTCGGGGGAGCGGTCTGGTCGGCGGTCATCGTGCAGATCACGATGATCGCGGCCATTCATTCGGCGGCCTACCGGTCGCTTACCGTGTTCGAACTCCAGTTGCTGATGGCGGTGCTGGCCGCCACGGGACTGCTGCTTGGCGCGACCGTGGACGAGCGCGAAGAGGCCGACCGCACCCTGCGCGCGTCGCTGCGCCTCGCCGCGGCGGGCGACATGGCCGCCGCGCTCGCGCATGAGCTGAACCAGCCCCTGACGGCGATGAGCACGTATGCCCATGCCTCGCAAGTGCTGGTCGAACGCATCGCGCAGGACGAGAAGGCCCTGGCGCTCGCGGACGTCACCGGCAAGCTGGCGGAAGAAGCCAGCCGGGCCGCCGAGGTGGTGAAGCGGCTGCGCAACTTCTTTCGCGATCGCGCCACCGAACTTCAGCCGACCGCGCTGCAGCCGTTCCTGGACGAGGCGATGCGGGCGCAGACGGCCCGTGCGCTCGCCTTGAATGTTCGCCTCACCTGGTCGTGCACGGCCCCCGAGGCGACGGTCTGGCTCGATCCGGTGCAGATCGGCGTCGTCGTGCGCAATCTGCTGGCCAATGCCCTGGATGCCGCGGCGGAACCGGTGCAAGGCAGCGCCACATCGGCATGGGTGAAGCTCGAAGCCATTCAGGAGGGCGCAGACCTCGTCGTCGCGGTCACTGACAGTGCGCGGGGACTCCATGGCCAGGAAGCGGACCTCGTTTTCGAGCGGCGCAGGTCCGGGAAACCCGGTGGCATGGGAGTCGGGCTGGCGATCAGTCGTTCGATCATCGAGGCCCATGGAGGACGGCTGTGGGCCGAACCCGGACCCGGCGGCCGTTTCCTTTTCACCCTGCCACTGGGCTCGCCCGCCGCATCGTGAACAGTCCCGTCCATCGGCAGACCGTCTTCATCGTCGATGACGATGCCGCCGTGCGCGATGCACTGGCGCTGCTGCTGAGCCTGCGCGGGTACGCGACCGCCGTTTTCGCATGTGCCGAGGACTTCCTGGGCGCGCTGGCGCCGCATTGGCGGGGCGTCGTTGTCGCGGACATCCGCATGCCGGGCATGTCCGGTCTGGAGATGCAGGAGGCGCTCGCCGGGCATCCGGCGCGCTTGTCGGTCATCATCGTGACCGCCCATGGAGACTTGGCTGCCGCACGCCATGCATTCAGATGGAACGCGGTCGATTTCCTCGAGAAACCGTTCGACCACGGCAAGTTGATCCAGGCCATTGAGCGCGCCATTGGCGGGCTGCCGCCCGAGGCGGGCGCGATCGGGAGTCGCCCGGCCACCTCCGCTTTGTCCGCGCGCGAACGGGAGGTGCTGGCACTCATCATCGACGGTGTCGACAACAGGGGCATCGGCGAGAAGCTGGGAATCAGCCCCAGGACGGTCGAAGTGCACAAGGCCCGTGTGATGAGCAAGCTGGGCGCACGGAATCTGGCCGAACTTATCCACATCACCAACGCCACCGGTCGGCACGGCTAGGGTTCGCCCTTACGGCCGCGCCCTGACCTTGCAATGGCGAATCGATGAAACAATGGCTTACCGAGCGATCTTTGAAGCGGCTTCGGCCGCTTTTTTTTCTTCGCCGTGAACGGATGCCGACCAGCCTTGCCGTGGTGTACCTGCTCGCTTCGCTTCCGTCGTGCCCGGATTGGGCACGCGCTTGATCTTCATTGCGGCGCCCGACTTGTCTGAAGCATTCCCGCAGCAACCCGCCGGATTCATTGCGGCGCTGGCCGGTATGTTTGCCGGTTCTGTGCTGCCCGCAGATGCGGGCCGACCACAAGGGGCATGTCCATCATCGCGAAAGCACCGCGCCCGATCATTCGCGTAAGCAGTAAGACAAACGCCGTGGGGAACTCAGCGCACTGTGGCACAGGACTTGACGGGGAGCGCACCCGCGGGCAGCGCCCCCTTCTGGATCCGGCTGCCGCCGCGCGCGGACCCGTCAAACCCAAAATCCTCCTCGTCGACGACGATCCGTTCACGCGCAGGCTGTTCGAGGGCCTGCTGTGCGATCGCGACGTCGACCTCGCGATCGCGACCACCGTCCACGAAGCGCGCAATGCCTTCCACCTGGGCGACTTCAACCTGGTCATCCTCGACCAGCGATTGCCCGACGGCAACGGGCTGGAACTGTTCGCGCAGATGCGCGAAATCAGACCGCGGCAGACAGCCCTGATGGTCACCGGCCATGGGCAAGTGCGCGACGCCATGCGCGCGGTGCGCGAAGGCCTGTTCGACTATCTGACCAAGCCCTTCGAGAACCTGGAGGAGCTGGAGGCCGTCATCACCAAGGCGCTGGAGATGGACCGCGCCTACCGCGAGATCGCGGACCTGCGCGAGATCGTCACCTCGATCTCGGGCGACCCCATCATCATCAGCCATTCGGCCGCCATGGAACGGCTGCTGGTGCAGCTGCGCCAGGCCGCCCCGCTGGACACCACGGTGCTGATCGAGGGCGAAAGCGGCACCGGCAAGGAGGTGATGGCCAAGCTGCTGCATTCGCTCAGCGCCCGCGCGCGCGGGCCGTTCAAGGCGCTCAATTGCGGCGCCCTGTCCGAGTCGCTGATCGAGGCGGCCCTGTTCGGCTACGAGAAAGGCGCCTTCACCGGCGCGGTGAAGACCACCGCCGGCTATTTCGAGGAGGCCCACAACGGCACCATCCTGCTGGACGAGATCGCCGACATGAGTCCCAAGCTGCAGGTCAGCCTGCTGCGGGTGCTGCAGGAGGGCAGCTTCGTGCGGCTGGGCAGCACCGTGCACCGCCCGTCCAATTTCCGCCTGATCTGCGCCACCAACCGGCCGCTGGACGCCGAGGTCGCGGCCGGACGGTTCCGCTCGGATCTGTACTATCGCGTCAACGTCGTGCCCCTGCGGGTGCCGCCGCTGCGCGAGCGCCGCGAGGACATCCTGCCGCTGGCGCTGTTTTTCCTGGACCACTTCAACCGCAAGTTCAGCAGGGAAGCCGGACCGCTGCAGCCCGATGCAGTGGCCGCGCTCGAAGGGGCCCGATGGCCCGGCAACGTGCGCGAGTTGAAGCATGCCGTCGAAAGAGCGGTGGTGATCAATGCCGGCGGCCCGATTGCCTTCGGCGGGATCGACGCGGCTGGTTGTCCACCCTCGTCGCCTGCGTCGCCTGCGCGGGCCGCGCAGACGTTGCAATACCGCGAAGCGCGCCTGCACTTCCAACGGTCCTATTTCAGCCATCTTCTGCATCTCGCCGACAGCGACGTGTCGGAGGCTGCGCGCCTTTCGGGAATTGCGCGCCAGAATTTTTACCGATACCTGAAACGAGCCGGCATAGTGCTGGGCAAACCAGACGTGCAACGCGGCGCGGGAAACCAGGCGATCGAACCATGAGCGCACCCATGGCGTGAGCGGCAGCGCTGGCCGGCTCGGCCCCGGCATCCAGGGCGCGCGATAGATTGGCGCGAATCTTGCGACCGGCCGGCGGAAGCAATACGCGATCCCCGCGTCGGGACACCCATGAGGTCCAAGATACTTCTTGTCGACGACGACCCGTTCACGCGCCGGTTGTTCGAGAACCTGCTGCGCGATGGCAGCGTCGAACTGGTGACGACGACCAATGTCGCCGATGCGCGCGATGCGTTCAACGCCTGCGACTTCAATCTCGTGATCCTCGACCAGCGCCTGCCCGACGGCGACGGCCTGGAGCTGTTCGCCCAGATGCGCGAGCTGCGGCCCCGGCAGACGGCCCTGATGATCACCGGCTACGCTGAAGCGCGCGATGCGATGCGGGCGGTGCGTGAGGGCCTGTTCGACTATCTCACCAAGCCGTTCGAGAACCTCGAGGAACTGGAAGTGGTCATCACCAAGGCGCTGGAAATGGACCGCGCGTACCGCGAGATCGCGGACCTGCGGGAAATCTTCACGTCCACGCAACCCATCCCGTACCGCGAGGCGCACCTGCGCTTCGAGCGCACGTATTTCTCCAATCTCCTGCTCCACGCGGATGGCAATGTGTCGGAAGCTTCGCGCCTTTCCGGCATCGCGCGTCAGAACATCTACGGTCATCTCGAACGGGCCGGATTATTCTCAAAAAGATGACAGTGTCACGATTTTGTCGTGACACCTTTGGATGGCCCTTGGACCCGGAGCGCGCGGCGATACCTTTTTGCCGCCTTGGCCCCTGCGATTAGCCGTCAATTCCGCAGCCCCAACCCTGGCACGAAGCTTGCGCAGTCTCGCGCAAGCGGCCGTCGGGCACTCAGGCTTGGGCTGATCGGTTTTTTAATGAGAGGGGAAAACAGCCATGCGATTTCGACTAGGGATTGGCGTCACAAGCTTGATTGCCACTGCGGCCCTGACCTTGGGCTGCGTTCAAACGCCATTGGGCGCTGGCGGGCAGTCGGTCAAAGGGACCGTGATGGATGGAGGCAAGCGCGCCGTCGCCAGTGCCACCGTGTACCTGGTGCCCGCCGCCGACGTGGCGAAACTGGCCAAAGCCCCCTCGATCAATATCAAGCGTAACGTGGGCGACGACGAGCCGATGGAAGACAACGTGGCCGCGAACCGCGACAAGTACGCGAAAGCGGTGACCAACTCCCAGGGCGAGTTCACCATCGCCAAGGCCGACGCCGGCAAGTATTTCGTGTACGTGGAGCCGGCCAACCGGGGCTACCTGCCGGGCGGCACGCTGGCGAACAAGTCCCAGAGCCTGGCCGAGCTCTCGGCCAAGCCGCTGGCGATCCAGGTTTCCGGCAACGTCCCGGCCAATGCGACGTTCGTCGGCAGCACCAAGTGCCTGGATTGCCACGGCGACAAGGAAGACATGACGAAGACCGCGCACAAGCTCGGTATCGCGGTGGTCGGCAAGCCGGGCAAGCTGCAGGATTACTCGCGCTTCCCGCGCATGAACGACGGGCTGAAGAAACTGCAGGCGGGCCTGAAGTTCTACCTGTACGGCTTCGACAAGACCCGGGGGTTCGACAAGTACCTGATCTCCACGGCCGCGCCGGCCGACAAGTCTTCGGTCAGCTTCACGGCCACGTTCTTCACCGACAAGGACGGCTCGCTCAAGCTGCGCACCGAAAATGCCCGTGACGCCAGCGATCCGCCGCGTGTCTACCCGGTCGAGATGACCTACGGCGGCGCCGTGTACAAGCAGCGCTACCTGCTGCGTGTGGGTGGATCGACCTACCCGTTCCTGCAGTACAACACCGAGGGCAACGACGCCTTCGCCGACCGCACACGCAAGGCCTGGCGCGATTACCACGGCGACTGGCTCTTCAACGAGGCTACCAGGAAGCTGGTCGATCCGCCCAAGGCCAAGTCGTTCGAGAAAGAATGCGCATCGTGCCACTTCAACGGCTATTCGCTGACCCAGAACGCGGCCGGCGAATACATTGCGGGCGCCGTGAACGACAAGCAAGGCGAAGCCGACATCGACCGCGACGGCGTGCCCAACGAGCTGAACATCGGCTGCGAAAACTGCCACGGCCCCGGTTCCGCGCACGTTCAGGCGAAGAACAAGGCCGACAAGCCTTCGCTGATCGTCAACCCGGCCAAGCTCGCCGCCGAGCGGGTCACGACCCTCTGCGTGCAATGCCACAGCCGGCCGCAAGGGAACCTGAAGAACGATCAGCCGGTGAACAAGGACAACAAGATGATGATCGCCGGCACGAGCCGCAACGACTACCTGGTGAACTACACGACGCGCGAGGACGCGGGCGCGAACGACTATTGGAGCGACGGCGTGCACTCGAAGGCACACCACCAGCAAGGCACGGACTTCATTCGGTCCAAGCACTATACCAACGCGACCCAGACGCTCTCGTGCGCCAGTTGCCACGACCTGCATGGCGATAGCCAGGTCAAGCATCAGCTCGTGAAGGCGCCGCGCGACGGACAGAACTCGCTGTGCGCGAGCTGCCATAAGGTCGACCTGAAGCAGCACACGACGAAGGCGGTGGGCGAACCTCATGCCCAGAAGATCGCCTGTGTCGATTGCCATATGCCCAAGACCATGCA
>JAMPXR010000117.1 GCA_023701085.1 Ramlibacter sp.
CTACTCGGTGGGCGGCACGTAACCCTGGGCCACGTCGGCCCCTTGGCCGAAGAAATGGTTCTCCATTTGCCGCGCCAGGTACTGGCGCGCCCGCTGGTCGGCCAGGTTGAGCCGGTTCTCGTTGACCAGCATGGTCTGGTGTTTCAGCCAGTCGGCCCAGGCCTGCTTGCTCACGTTCTGGTAGATGCGCTTGCCCAGTTCGCCGGGATAGGGCGGGAAATCCAGGCCTTCGGCTTCCCGGCCGAGCTTGATGCAGTGAACGGTGTGAGCCATGGGGGCGCCTCTTGATGAATTCGCGGTGGTGGACAGGGTCCCGACTTTATCAAGATTCGCCGGCGGCCTGCGCAATGACCTTCCTGCGGGGCCGCCCCAGAGGTTTCGGGCGCCGCCAAGAGAAACGGCCTTCATGACGAAGGCCGCTGCGACGATGCGCGAAAAAGGATCAGGCAGCCAGCGCGGCCTCGGATTCGTTGGCCGCGGGCGCCCCCAGCGTCCGGATCACGGCGTCCGCCGCGGTGATGGCCTGGGTCTTGGCAGCGTCGCCCATCGCGATGCCTTCGGCGCGCACGAACTGGATGTCGGTGATGCCCAGGAAGCCGAACACCGTCTTCAGGTAGGCCTCCTGGTGGTCCAGCCCGGCCAAGGCGGGGTTGGTCGAGTAGACGCCGCCGCGGGTGGACGCGACGATCACGGTCTTGCCGCCGGCCAGCCCCTTGGGCCCTTGCTCGGTGTAGGTGAAGGTGCGGCCCGCTTGCGCGACGCGGTCGATCCAGGCCTTGAGCTGGCTGGGAATCGAAAAGTTGTACATGGGTGCGCCGATCACCACCACGTCGGCGGCGAGGAACTGGCTGACCAGCCGGTCCGAGACGGTGTTTTCACGCCGTTGCGCTTCGGTCAGGTCGCTGGCGTCAGGCTTGCCGAAACCCACCGAGTTCAGCGACAGGTGGTTGGGCGCGTCCACGGCGAGGTCGAGATACTCGACCACGGTGGCGGGGTGGGTCGCGCGCCATTGCGCGACGATGCGTTCCGTCAACTGGCGCGAAACCGAGTTGCCGGCGAGGGAGCTGGAATCGATGTGAAGCAGTTTCATAGGTTGTATCTCCGGTAGGGGTGTCTGTCGGAGATTGATTGTGAAGATCAATCGAATCATTGATAAGACCGAAAAATCGAGATAGATTGTCCCGTTTATCGAACCAGTGACTCTCGATCGTGCAGGAGCAGACCGCGGTGCGGCTCAGCGGGCGCTGGCGATCCAGCCGGCAAGCGGTTCGGCAAGTTCCTCGAGTGGACGGTTGCCGTGGGTCAGCAGCCCCCAGCCGCGTGCGTCATGCACGACAACGGTCGGGAACCCGTTGATCCCCATCGAGCGCGCCCAGGCAAAATCCGCCGCGGTCTCCTGCCTGGTTGCCGGATCGTGGTAGGCGGCAAGGAATTCCTCGCGCCCGATGCCGACCTCCTGCGCCGGAAGCGCGAAGCTCCCGGGGTCGTGGGGGTCGCGATTGTGCGTGTAGAAGCCGGCCTGGATCAGCGGCATGTAGGTCCATTCCGCCCCCGGCCTGAGCCTGCGCACCGCGACCAGCGCGCGGCAGGCCAGTTCGGTGTCATAGATCCACGGCCCTCGGTCGAGGATGCCCAGACTGAACTTCTGCCCGGTGCGATGGCCGATGTCGGTCCAGTGGCCGCGCAGGAACTCGCGATAGTCGTTTTCGACGACGTAGTCGTTGCCGACGTGCAATCCGCCCGTCCTCAGCGTCATCCTGACCTGGTCCTTGTGGCGCGAATAAAGCTGCTGGATCACCGGCGAGAAGCCGAAGCACCACGAGCACATCGGGTCAGTAACGTAGACGATTTCCGGCAGGGCGTGGTCTTCTTGCATTTCTGATCTTCGGTGAGGGCTGGACATGTTGTGGCGGTTGCCGGCGGGGCGGTCTCGTCCGGTAAGTTGACGGGAAACGGAATTGCCGGCGAGCGGACTGGAATCGATGTGTAGCACCTTCATCGTTTCTTTCTGCTGCAGCGATGGGTGGTGCAGCATTGATTGTGCGTACGAAGCCAATCATTGAAAAGTCGGCAAAATCGCGATAGATTGTTCTGTTCGCAGAACCCAAGGCTGGGCCATGGAAGACCTGAATGACATGTTCTACTTCGCGGAGGTGGTGGACCGTGGCGGTTTTGCGGTAGCGGGCCGGGCCCTGGGCCTGCCGAAATCGAAGTTGTCGCGCCGCGTGGCGCAACTCGAGGCCCGGCTGGGAGTGCGGCTGCTGCAGCGCACGACCCGCAAACTTTCGCTGACCGCGGCGGGCGAGCTCTATCACCGGCACTGCACCGCCATCCGCGAAGAAGCCGAGGCCGCGGCCGAGTCGGTCGCATCCGTCCAGAACGAGCCACGCGGCACCATCCGGGTGGTCTGCCCGGTGACCCTGGCGCAATCGTCCGTCGGACCTTTGATCCCGCTGTTTCTCCAGCGCTATCCGCAGGTGCGGGTGGACATGCAGGTGAACAACCGGGTGGTGGATCTGGTGCAGGACGGCGTCGACGTCGCGCTGCGCGTGCGTCCGACGCTGGAGGACAGCGGCAGTCTCGTGGTGAAGAACCTCGGAAAGACATATGGCTTGCTGGTGGCCAGCCCGGCGCAGTTGCAGCGCGAGGGCAGGGTGGCCGCGGTGGAGGACCTCAGGCGGCTTTCGTCGGTGGCGATGTCTTCCGCCGTCGACGGCTTTGCCCACTGGACCCTGCTGGGTCCCCATGGTCGCGAGTTTCTTTTGCAGCACCGGCCCTGCTATGTCGCCGACGACCTGCTCACGCTCAAATTCGCCGTGCTCAAGGGCACCGGCATGTGCGTCCTGCCGGACTACATGTGCCAGCGCGAACTGCAGCAGGGGCAGCTCGAGCAGGTGCTGCCCGGCTGGTCGCCCCGGCCGGGCGTGATCCATGCCGTGTTCCCCTCGCGCCGCGGGCTGGTGCCGGCCGTGCGCTGCTTCCTGGACTTCCTGGGCGAGCACGTCAGCGGCGAAGGGCTGAGCTACCCGGCCGACGACGCAGCGGCCTCAGGGACCGGTTGACCGGTCCTAAACGCCGAGGTATTGCTCCAGCAGCTGGGGCCGTGCGCGCAGCTCCTGCGACGTGCCGGTGAAGACGATTTCGCCCTTCACCAGAATCACGTTGCGGTCGGTGATCTGCGTGACGTGCTTCCAGTTCTTGTCCACGATCACGCTGGAGATGCCGGACTCGCGAATCAGCGAGCAGATGCGCCAGATGTCCCGGGCGATCAGCGGCGCGAGGCCTTCCGTGGCTTCGTCCAGGATCAGCACGTCCGGATTGGTCATGAGGGCGCGGCCGATGGTCAGCATCTGCTGCTCGCCGCCCGAGAGCTGCTGGCCGCCGTGGCCGAGGCGCTCCTTCAGCCGGGGAAAGGTCTCCATCACGCGCTCGAAGGTCCAGTCGCGCTGGCCCCGGGTGCCCGCGCGCGCGGCCATCCGCAGGTTTTCGACCACGCTCAGGTTGCCGAAGATCCCGCGGCCTTCCGGCACGTAGGCGATGCCCCGCTGCGCGATCTCGTAGGACGGGCGGCCCGTCATGTCCTTGCCGCGCACGCTCACGCTGCCGGCGCGCGGCCTGACATGGCCGATCAGCGTCTTGAGCAGCGTGCTCTTGCCCATGCCATTGCGCCCCATCAGGCCTATGGTTTCGCCGCTGGCCACGGTGAAGTCGATGCCCCGCAGGATGTGGCTGGCGCCGTAGTAGGTGTGCAGCGCGCGCGCGTCTATCAGCAGTTCACTCACGATCGCCCCCCGCTGGAAGGAAAACACCCGCGCGCATCAATGCTCCTCGCCGAGGTAAGCGGACTGCACGCCGGCGTCGGCGCGCACGTCCGCGGGCTTGCCGCTGGCGATCACCTGCCCGTTGACCATCACCGTGAGGTGGTCCGCCAGCGCGAAAACCGCGTCCATGTCGTGCTCGACGAGCATGATGGCGTGGTCGGGTTTCAGCTTGAGCAGCAGGTCGACCATGTTCTGCGCCTCGGCCACCCCCATGCCGGCCAGCGGTTCGTCCAGCAACAGCACCTTGGGACCGGTGGCGAGCGTCATCGCGATCTCGAGCTGGCGCTGCTCGCCGTGGCTGACGGTGGCGGCGACTTCGCGTTTGCGGTGCTGCAGGCCCGCGAGCTCGATCGCGCGATCGGCGCGGTCGTTGATGTCGGCAAAATCCGCGGCGCGGTTGAGCCAGCGCGCCGCGTGCGGTGTGCGCGATTGGGCCGCCAGACGCACGTTCTCCCACACCGTGAAGGGCAGGAAGATATTGGTCTTCTGGTAGCTGCGCCCCAGGCCCGCGCCCGAGATCTTTTCGGGCTTCCAGCCGGTGACGTCCTGGCCGTCCAGCGTGACGCTGCCCGAGGTGGGCGGCAGGTCGCCGGACAGCAGGTTGGTCAAGGTGGACTTGCCGGCCCCGTTGGGGCCGATGACGGCGTGGATGTGGCCTTGCCACAGGTCGACCGAAACCTCGTACACCGCCGCGAGGCCGCCGAACAGCTTGGAGACCTTGCGGGCCGACAGCATGGGCTGCAGGCTCTCAGGCATGGGGCTGCTCCTTGCCCACGAGCGCGCCGGAGCCGGACCGTTCCCGGCGCCGGGCCAGCCGCTCCACCATGCCCAGCAGGCCGCGCGGCGCGAACGTCACGATCAGCACGATGAACAGGCCCATCCACAGCTGCCAGTGCTTGCCCAGGTTCACGGGCCCGATCTGGGGCAGGTCCTTGAACCAGTGCAGCAGGTACTCGAATGCGAAGGCGCCGACGATCGCGCCCGCGAAGTTGCCCATGCCGCCGAGGATCACCATCATGATCGCGTGCGCGCTCATGTGGAATCCCATGAGCTCGGGGTTGATGTAGCCGGTTTGCGCGCCCCACATATAGCCCGCCAGTCCCGCCAGCGCGCCGGCCAGGCTGAAGGCGGTGAGCTTGTAGCCGAAGGTGTGATAGCCCATGGCGCGCATGCGGTGTTCGTTCACCCGGATGCCGGCCAGCGCCCGGCCGAACGGGCTCCACAGCAGCCGGCGCAGGAAGACGTACACCAGCAGCAGCAGCGCCAGCGTGAAGTAATAGAAGACCCGCGTGTTGTCCAGATCGAGAATGCCGGCGTGCGGCTTGAAATTCACGTAGATGCCGTCCGAGCCGCCGAGAACCTTGTTGTCGAAGAAAAGGTAGAACACCATCTGCGCGAAGGCCATGGTCACCATGATGAAATAGATGCCGTGGGTGCGCACGACAAAGAAGCCGATCACCAGCGCCGCGAGCGCGGAGGCGCCCACCGCGGCCGGCAGGGTCCACCACAGGCTGACGGGCGCGCCGGCCGGCGTGACGAAGGCCAGCGCGTAGCCGGCCAGGCCGAAGAACGCGGCATGGCCGAGCGACACCAGGCCGGTCACGCCCAGCAGGAGGTCCAGGCTCATCGCGAAGATCGCGAGGATCATCATGCGTGACACGACCTGCGCGTAAAAATCGCTGCCGACGGCGGGGAACAGGGCCAGGGCGAGCAACCCGGCCCCCAGCACGATCTGCAGGCCGCGCGGCAGCGTTTCGAGATTGGCTTTTGCGCTGCTCATTGCTTGAAGAGCCCTTCCGGCTTCCACAGCAGCACCGCGGCCATCAGCATGTACACCAGCATGCCCGCCACCGCGGGGAGCAGCACCTTGCCGAAGGTGTCGACCAGGCCGACCAGCAGGGCCGAGATCATGGCGCCCCGCACCGAACCGATGCCGCCGATCACCACCACGACGAAGCACATGATGAGAACGTGCGAGCCCATATTGGGATAGACGCTGGAGATCGGCGAGGCGACCATTCCCGCAACGCTGGCCAGGGCCACGCCGATGGCGAACACGATCGCATGGATCAGCTTGATGTTGATGCCCAGCGCCTCGGTCATCGGGCGGTTGAACGCGCCCGCGCGTATCTTCATGCCCAGGCGGGTCCTGGAGATCAGCAGGTAAAGGCCGACGGCCAGCGCGATGCAGACGCCCGAGATGAAGAGGCGGTAGACGGGATAGGACAGGTTGTCGGTGAGCGGCACCGACCCCGCGAGCAGTTCGGGGATCTTCACTGCGTGCACGTCGTCGCCCCAGAGGATGGAACGGGCTTCCTCGAAGATGTAGATCAGGCCGAAGGTCAGCAGCACCTGATCGAGGTGGTCGCGATGATAGAAGTGCCTGAACAGAAGCCGCTCAAGCACCAGGCCGAAAAGGATCGCGAGCACGGCGCCGCCGGCAATGGCCAGCGTCAGGCTGCCCGTCATGCTGGAGAGCGACCACGCGAGGTAGGCGCCCAGCATGTAGAAGCTGCCATGCGCGAGATTGACCACGCCCATGATGCCGAAAATCAGCGTGAGGCCGGCCGCCAGCATGAACAGCAGCAGGCCGTACTGGACGCTGTTGAGCAGCTGGATCAGGAAGTTGGCAAGGTCCATGGAATCAGGCGCTCCGGCGGCTGGGCGGCGCCGGGCCGTCCCGCGCCGGGGCGGCCTCGTGCAGGCGGGTGGGGGGCATCATGGGCGCAAGTATGAGGCACGCGCGGCCCTGCCGCGCGATAAATGAAAAGACATCGGCGCCGGTGTGCCGGCGCGGAAGATCGTGCAGGCGTGCCGGGCGCCGCCGCGAGGCGTGCCCGCGCCGCCTGGCCTCAAGTGGCGATCTTGCAGCCGGCGCCGGAATCGGACAGCGCCTTGGCGGCGACGCCGACGACCTTGTTCTCCTTGTTCTCGACACGGCGCAGGTAGATGTCCTGCACCGGGTTGTGGGCCTTGCTCATGGTCCACTTGCCGCGCGGACTGTCGATCACCGCCGACTCCAGCGCCTTGTACAGCGCCTGCTTGTTGCCCAGGTCGCCCTTGACCGTGGCGGCGCCGATCGACAGCAGCTGGCCGGTGTCGTAGCCCTGCACGGAATACACGTCCGGCTGCAGCCTGAACGTCTTGGCGTAGTCGAGCCGGAACTGCTTGTTCTTCGGCAGGTCGAGCGAGTCGCTGTAGTGCAGCGTGGTCATGATGCCGTCGGCGGCCGCGCCGGTCTCGTGCAGGACACCTTCGGTGAGGAAGCCAGAACCCCACAGGGGAATGCGTCCCTTGATCGCGGCCGCATAGTCCATGATGAACTTAGCGGTACCGGCGCCCGCGAAGAAGCACGCCACGGCGTCCGGCCGCAGCGACGCGATCTCGGTCAACAGCGGCTGGAACTCCACGCTGGGGAACGGCAGGCCGAGTTCCTTGATGATGGTGCCGCCCGCCTTGGTGTAGCTTTCCTTGAAGCCTTCGAGCGCCTCGTCGCCAGCCGCGTATTTCCAGCTGATCCAGACGACCTTCTTCAGGCCCTTGTCGACCATGGGCTTGCCCAGCGCCAGGGTCGGCTGCGAGTTCGTGAACGAGGTGCGGAACACGTTGGGCGCGCACAAGGCGCGCGTGGCCGCATGCGCGCCGGCGTTGGGAATCAGGCACAGGGTGCCCGACTCTCGCACGACCCGCTGTATGCCCATCTGCACGCCCGAGTGCACCGTGCCGATCAAGACGTCGACCTTGTCGCGCTGCACCAGCCGGTTGGCGTTTTCCACGCCCTTGGACGGCTCGGATTCGTCGTCCACCTTGAACCATTCGATCTCGCGGCCGCCAAGCTTGCCGCCGCGTTCGTTGATGGCCATGCGGACACCGTTCTCGA
>JAMPXR010000118.1 GCA_023701085.1 Ramlibacter sp.
GACGAGAAGGTGCGCAAGGACAGCGATGAAATGCTTTCGCTGCTCACGCCCATCGTCAAGGCCTTCACCACGGACAACGGCCACATCGCCACCAACGCCTGCCTGCAGGTGTTCGGCGGGCATGGCTACATCCGCGAATGGGGCATGGAGCAGTTCGCGCGCGACAACCGCATCAACATGATCTACGAGGGCACCAACACCATCCAGTCGCTGGACCTGCTGGGGCGCAAGGTGCTGGGCAACAACGGCGCGACGCTCAAGAAGTTCGGCAAGCTGGTGGCCCAGCTGGTCGAGGAGGAGGGCGTCAACGAGAAGATGGCGGAGTTCATCAACCCGATCGCCTATCTGGGGGACCAGATGACCAAGTTCACCACCGAAATCGGCTTCAAGGGTTTCCAGAATCCGGACGAGGTGGGCGCGGCCGCGGTGGACTACCTGCGCGTGCTGGGGCATCTGGTGCACGGCTACTTCTGGGCGCGCATGGCGCAGGTCGCGCTGCGCGAGATCGCCGCAGGCAACGCCGATCCGTTCTACCAGGCCAAGCTGCAGACGGCGCGCTTCTATTTCGCCCGGCTGTTCCCGGAAACGCTGACGCTGATGCGCACGGCGCGGGCCGGCAGCAAGGCGCTGATGGACGCCGACCTGGCGCTGGCCTGAAGCGCACAACCATGGACACAAGCACCATGTACAAGGAAATCGAAGGCCGCGGCGCGGCCGAGGCCGGCGCCGGCAAGGGGCAGCAGGCCATGAACCGCTTCCAGGTCAGGAAGGTCGCCGTGCTCGGCGCGGGCGTCATGGGCGCGCAGATCGCCGCGCACCTGGTCAACGTGAAGGTGCCGGTCGTGCTGTTCGACCTGGCCGCGAAGCCCAAGGACGGGGCTTCAGCCCCGTTACCGTCCAAAAACGATGTCGTGACGAAGGCCGTGGAAGGCCTGAAGAAGCTCAAACCCTCGCCGCTGGGCGTCAAGGACGACGCGGCGCTGATCGTCCAGGCGAACTACGAAGAGCACATGGAGCAGCTCAAGGACTGCGACCTGATCATCGAGGCGATCGCCGAGCGCATGGACTGGAAGCTGGACCTGTACCGCAGGATCGCCCCGTTCGTCGCGCCGCACGCGATCGTGGCATCCAACACCTCGGGGCTGTCGATCGTCAAGCTGTCCGAGGCGCTGCCGGAAGAAATCAAGCCGCGGTTTTGCGGCATCCACTTCTTCAACCCGCCGCGCTATATGTATCTGGTCGAGCTGATCGGCACGCCGGCCACGGATGCGCACATCCTCGACCAGCTGGAGACCTTCGTCACCAGCGGCCTGGGCAAGGGCGTGGTCCGCGCCAAGGACACGCCGAACTTCATCGCCAACCGCGTCGGCATCGCGGGCATGCTGTCGACCATGCGCGAGGTCGAGAAATTCGGCTTGAGCTACGACGTGGTCGACGACCTCACGGGCAAGAAGATGGGCCGCGCCAGCTCGGGCACCTTCCGCACCGCCGACATCGTGGGCCTGGACACCATGGCCCATGTGATCAAGACGCTGCAGGACACGCTGAGCCCCGAGACCGACCCGTTCTACGGCAGCTTCGGCACGCCGGACGTGCTCAAGGCGCTGCTGGAAAAGGGCAACCTGGGGCAGAAGACCAAGGCCGGGTTCTACAAGAAGGCGGGCCGCGAGGTCATGCGCTTCGACCTGGCCAGCGGCGATTACGTTCCCGCCGGCGAAAAGTCGGACGAAGTGTACGGCCGCATGCTCAAGAGGCCGGCGTCCGAGCGCCTGAAGCTGCTGCGCAACGCCCAAGGCCCGCAGGGGCAGTTCCTGTGGGCGATCCTGCGCAACGGCTTCCACTATGCCGCCGTGCACCTGGCGACCATCGCGCAGACGGCGCGCGACGTCGACTTCGCGCTGCGCTGGGGCTTCGGCATGAAGCAGGGTCCGTTCGAGCTGTGGCAGGAAGCGGGCTGGCTGCAGGTCGCGAACTGGATCCAGGAAGACATCGACGCCGGCCGGGCGCTGTCGAACGCGCCGCTGCCCGACTGGGTGTTCCAGGGGCCGGTGGCGCAGGCCGGCGGGGTGCACACGCCCGAGGGTTCATGGAACCCCACGAGCGGGAAGTTCGAGCCGCGACGCCTGTTGCCGGTGCACGCGCGCCAGTTGTTCCCCGAGTCCGTCCTGGGAAGCCAGCCGGAGCGCTTCGAAACCGCGGGCCAGACGCTGCACGAGGACGACGCGATCCGGCTGTGGACGCTGGACGGCGAAGTCGTCATCGCCAGCATCAAGACCAAGATGCACGCCGTCAGCCCGCAAGTGTGCGAGGGACTGCAGATGGCCGTCGACCTGGCCGAAAAGCAGTACCAGGGGCTGGTGATCTGGTCCGGCGACGACCCGTTCAGCGTCGGCGCGGACCTGCAGTCCATGCTCCCGGCCTTCATCGCGGTGGGCGTGAGCGCCATCGACGATGCCGAGCAGTTCATGCAGCAGACCATGCTGCGCATGCGCTATGCCAGCGTGCCCGTCGTCGCGGCGATCCGCGGCATGGCGCTGGGCGGCGGCTGCGAGATCGCGGTGCATTCGGCCCGGCGTGTGGCCGCGATGGAGAGCTATATCGGGCTGGTCGAAGTCGGCGTCGGGCTGGTGCCCGGCGCGGGCGGGCTGACCTACATCGCGCGACGCGCCGCCGAAGCGCAGGCGCGGTCCACCCACAAGGACCTGCTGCCGTTCCTGACCGAAGGCTTCACCGCCGCGGCGATGGCCAAGGTCGGCACCAGCGCGCTGGAGTCGCGCCAGCTGGGCTACCTGCTGGACAGCGATGTCGTCGTGCCCAACAAGGACGAGCTGCTGTTCGTGGCATTGAATGAGGCGAGGGCCATGTTCAGCGCGGGCTACCGACCGCCGTCCAAGCGCCAGTTCCCGGTCGCGGGCCGCAGCGGCAAGGCCACCATCCAGGGCCAGCTGGTGAACCTGCGCGACGGCGGCTTCGTCAGCCAGCACGATTTCCACATCGCCTCGCTGATCGCCCATGTGGTGACGGGCGGTGACGTGGACGCGGGCACCCTGGTGAGCGAGGAGTACCTCATGGCGCTGGAGCGCCGGGCGTTCTGCGAGCTGGTGCAGCATCCCAAGACGCAGGCGCGCATCCTGGGCATGCTGTCCACCGGCAAGCCGCTGAGAAATTGACCCACCGGCAAAGCGTCACGTCATGAACGTTCAACCCAACCGGATGCAGCGGCAACTCGGGCGCCTGAACGAGGTTCCCGAGTTCCTGCGCCCTTGGGCGCAGAGCATGGTGCTGCGCCGCGTCGTTCCCTTCACCGGTACCGCCGGGCTGGAGTTCGTCAGCTTGACGCCGGGGCAGGTGGAAGTGGCCATCGCCAACCACAGGCGGGTGCAGAACCACATCGGCGGGGTGCACGCTTCGGCGATGAACCTGCTGGCCGAGACGGCCACCGGCATGGTCGTGGGCATGAACGTGCGCGACGACTGCCTGCCGCTGGCCAAGGAACTGCGGATGGCGTTCCGCAAGCGGGCCACGGGCTCGCTGCGTGCCGTCGCGACGCTCACCGACGAGCAGCGCGCCGCGATGCGCTCGCGCAAGAAGGGCGAGGTGAAGGTGGCGGTCATCGTGACGGACGAAGCCGGTGTGAATCCGGTGGAATGTGAATTCATCTGGGCCTGGGTCCCGTCCCGCCCCGCGCGCGCCGAGCATCTGCATGAGCGGCGTCGCGACGCCGATTCCTTCTCCCGCTTGCGCGAGCGCGCCAGGCTGAGGGCGCGGGCGCTGCGGCAAAGCCGCACCGAGGCGGAGGCCCTGTTGCGCTCCAAGCTCGACAAGATGATCCAGACGGCGCAAGCCCTCGCCCCGACCCTCTCCCGCAAGCGGGACAGGGACTGAAGCAACATAGAACAAGGAGCGTTTGACGTGAAACAGATTCAAGAGGCCTATATCGTCGCGGCCACGCGCACGCCGATCGGGCGGTCGCATCGCGGCTATTTCCGCCACACACGGCCCGACGACCTGTTGGCCAGGGCCTTGCGTTCCGCGCTCGCGCAGGTACCCGGGCTCGATCCGCAGGCGATCGAGGACGTGATCTGCGGCTGCGCGATTCCGGAAGCCCAGCAGGGCCTGAACGTCGCGCGCGTCGGCGCCGTGCTCGCCGGCCTGCCCAAGAGCGTGGGCGGCATCACCGTGAACCGCTTCTGCGCCTCCGGCCTGTCCGCCGTGCAGATGGCCGCGGACCGGATCCGCGTCGGGGAAGCCGACGTCATGATCGCGGCCGGCACGGAGAGCATGAGCATGGTGCCGATGATGGGCAACACGCCCTCGCTGTCGCCGGCCATCTTCGCCAATCCGGACGATCTGGACAGCTACGGCATTGCCTACGGCATGGGGCTGACGGCGGAAAAGGTGGCGCAGCAGTGGAAGGTGAGCCGCGCCGCCCAGGACGAATTCGCATACCAGTCCCACATGAAGGCGATCGCCGCCATGAAGGCCGGCGAGTTCGCCGATGAGATCACGCCGGTGGAGGTGGCAGAGCGCGCCGTGGATCTCGAATCCGCGCAGGTGGCGGTGAAGACGCGTACCGTCGATATCGACGAGGGCGCGCGGCCCGACACCACGGTGGAAGGGCTTTCCAGACTGAAGACGGTTTTTGCCGCACGCGGATCGGTCACGGCGGGCAACAGCTCCCAGACATCCGATGGCGCCGGCGCGCTGATTCTCGCGAGCGAGGCTGCCGTCAAGCGTTTCGGCCTGCAGCCGCTGGCGCGCTTCGTCAGCTTCGCCAGCCGCGGCGTCGCGCCGCACATCATGGGCATCGGGCCGGTCGAAGCCATTCCCGCCGCGCTGCGCCACGCCGGGCTGAAGCAGGACGACCTGGACTGGATCGAGCTCAACGAGGCGTTCGCCGCGCAATCGCTGGCCGTGATCAATACGCTCGGGCTGGACCCAGGCAAAGTGAACCCGATGGGGGGCGCGATCGCGCTGGGCCATCCCCTGGGCGCCACCGGGGCTATCCGGTCGGCGACAGTGGTGCACGCCTTGCGGCGCAAGAATCTGAAATATGGCATGGTCACCATGTGCGTGGGCATGGGCCAGGGCGCGGCAGGCATCTTCGAAAAAATATAGGGTGGAAACAAGCCCGCCCTCGGCGGGCTTGTCCTTTTCGCAAGGAGACAGGCATGAAGGCGCAGACGCTGTCGGCGGCGGACGGCACGAAGCTGGCGGCGCGGGTGTACGAGCCGGGCAGCCCGGACCGCGGCAGCGTCGTCATCGGCGGCGCGATGGGCGTGCGGCAGGACTTCTACGCGCCGTTCGCCCATTGGCTGGCCGGCCAGGGCTGGCGCGTCGTCACCTTCAACTACCGGGGCAGCGGCGATTCCGGCCCCGGTGGCCGCGCGCTGCGCGGCTTCAAGGCCGACCTGTTCGACTGGACGCGCGACTACGAGGCGGCGATCGACCATGCGCACGCGGCGCTGCCGCAACGCCCGCTGTATTTGCTGGGCCACAGCCTGGGCGCGCAACTGCCGGGGCTGCTCGACAACCAGCACAAGGTCAGCGGCATGCTGTGCGTGGCCGCAGGCAGCGGCTACTGGCGCGAGAACGCGCCGCGGCTCAAGCGCGTCGTCTTCTATTTCTGGTTCGTGCTGGTGCCGCTGGCCACCGCCTTGTGGGGCTACTTCCCCGGGCGCAGGCTGCGCAAGGTCGGCGACCTGCCGGCGGGCGTCGTCATGCAGTGGCGCAGGTGGTGCCTCCATCCGCACTACAGCGTGGGCGCGGAAGGCGAGGCCGTGCGCGAGCGCTATGCGCGCGCCAGGTTCCCCGTTCACGCGCTGTCGATCACCGACGACGAACTCATGACGCTGAGCGGCACCCAGAGCCTGCTCGGCCTCTACCCGAACGCGCCGTCGCGCGTGCAGCGTATCGGGCCGGCGGATGTGGGTGTGCGGCGCCTGGGCCACTTCGGGCCGTTCCGGGCCGAGCACCAGGCCCAGCTGTGGCCGCGCATGGCGCAGTGGCTGGGCGGCCTGGCGCGCCCGGGGGCCGCCGCATGAGCCCAGTCGAGAGCGGCGGCGCCGCGGGCGCAGCGACGGTCACGGACGCGGCGGACCGCGTGCACGCCTTCGATGCCGCGATCGCCCTCGCACCGCAGGGCGAAGGCGAGTGGCACGGCCACACCAGCGCGGCCTATGCCAACATGATCGGCCCCTTCGGCGGCATCACCGCGGCGCAGGCGCTCCATGCCGTGCTGCGGCACCCGCAGCGCCTGGGCACGCCGGTGGCGTTCACCGCCAATTTTGCCGCGGCGCTGGCGGACGGACCGTTCGTCGTGCTGGCGCGGCCGGTCCGCACCAACCGCTCCACGCAGCACTGGATCGTGGAGATGCGCCAGCACGATCGCACCGTGCTCACGGCCACCGCGGTCACGGCGCTGCGCCGCGACACCTGGGGTGCCACCGACGTGGCCATGCCCGGCGTGCCGCCGCCGCACGAGGTGCCGCCGCCGGCGCGCCGCGGACGGGTCGAATGGATCCACCGCTACGACATGCGCTTCATCGTGGGCGGCTTGCCGCCGGCATGGGATGGGGCCGAAGGCCACAACAGCCGCACCCAGCTGTGGGTGCGCGACCATCCCGCGCGGCCGCTGGACTTCACGTCGCTCACGGCCCTTGCCGACGTGTTCTTCCCGCGCATCTGGCGCCGCCGTGCGACGATGACGCCCATAGGCACGGTGTCGATGACGATCTACTTCCACGCCGACGAAGCGCAACTGCAGGCCACCGGCGCCGGCTACCTGCTGGGCCAGGCGCAAGCGCAGGCGTTTCGCAGCGGATACTTCGACCAGACGGCCCAGCTGTGGAACGAGGCGGGCGAACTGCTCGCCACGACGCATCAGGTCGTCTACTACAAGGAGTAGGCCGGTGGCTGCAGATCCTGGATCGATGCGCCCGGTGGCGCTGGTGGTCGGCGCCGGCGATGCGACCGGCGGCGCGATTGCGCGCCGCTTCGCGCGCGGCGGCCTGGCCGTGTGCGCGACCCGCCGCAGCGGCGACAAGCTCCAGCCCCTGCTCGACCGGATCGCGGCCGAAGGCGGCACCGCGCACGGCTTCGCGTCCGATGCGCGCAAGGAGGAAGAGGTGGTCGAACTGGTCGATCGCATCGAATCGACGATCGGGCCGATCCAGGTGCTGGTGTTCAACATCGGCGCCAATTCGCCCAGCGCCGTCCTGGACGAGACCGCCCGGCGCTATTTCAAGATCTGGGAGATGGCCTGCCTGGGCGGCTTTCTCTATGGCCGCGAAGTGGCCAGGCGCATGGTCGCGCGGGAGGGCGATGGGCACCAGGGCACCATCATCTTCACCGGCGCCACGGCCTCGCTGCGCGGTTCCGCCAACTTCGCGGCCTTCGCCGGCGCCAAGCATGCGCTGCGGGCGCTGGCGCAGAGCATGGCGCGCGAGCTCGGCCCGCGCGGCATCCACGTCGCGCACGTGATCATCGACGGCGCCATCGACACGGCGTTCATCCGCGACAATTTTCCCGAGCGCTATGCGCTCAAGGCGCGCGACGGCATCCTGAACCCCGACCACATCGCCGACGCCTACTGGATGCTGCACGGCCAACCGCGCGACGCCTGGACCCACGAACTGGAC